>NZ_JAPKFM010000060.1:0-2401 GCF_026262595.1 Gordonia aquimaris
GGACATACTCAATGCCTACGACCTGACGGGGTCGTATCGGGCTGCCGCGCAGTTGTGCGGGTGCAGCCACCACACGGTCAAACGGGCGGTCGACGATCGTGCTGCCGGGTTGGCGCCAGCGGTGCGTCGCGCCCGGTCGATCGACAATTTCCTGCCGCATATCGAGCAGTGGGTGCAGGACACGAAAGGAAAGATCCGCGCCGACAAGGCACACGAAAAGCTCGTCGCACTGGGCTATAGCGGCACTGAACGTACCACACGACGTGCGGTGGCGGAAGTGAAAGACCAATGGCGCCTGGGCAATACGCGGGTTCACCGTCCGTGGATCACCGAACCCGGGTTGTGGTTGCAGTACGACTTCGGTGACGGGCCGGTTGTTGATGGCCGCAAGGTCGTGTTGTTGGTGGCGTGGCTGGCGTGGTGCCGCTACCGGGTGGTCATCGCGTTGCGAGACCGCACCGCGCCCAGTGTGTTCGCCGGCCTGGACCGGACGTTCCGCATCATCGGTGGCGCACCGACCTATGTGTTGACCGACAACGAGAAAACCGTCACCACCGGCCACATCGCCGGGGTCCCGGTCCGCAACCGCGATGCGGTGTCGTTCAGCCGCTACTACGGCACCACCGTGCTCACCTGCGAGCCGGCGGATCCAGCGACCAAGGGTGGGGTGGAAAACGCGGTTAAGCTGGCCAAGGCCGATATCGTGCCCACCGACACCAATCTGCTCGACACCTACGAGTCGTTCACCGATGTCGTGGCGGCGTGTGAGCAGTTCATGGTCGAGGTCAACGATCGTGAGCACCGCACCACCGGGCGACGTCCGATCGAGATGCTCGCCGAGGAACGCACCCGACTGCATCCGATCCCCGACCTGCCGCACACCACCGGGTTGGGGGTGACGCGCCAGGTCCCCAAGAACACGCCGATGGTCTCGTTCGATCACTGTCAATACTCAGTCCCGGCAACACTTTTGGGTCAATCGGTGTGGGTGCGTCATCACCCCGCCACCGATGAGGTGATCGTCTGCGCGCTCGACGACGGCGGACCGGCCGAGGTGGCCCGGCATCGCCGTACCACCCGCGGTACCCCGGCGATCGATGACGCCCACTTCCCCGACCATGAACCGAAAATCCCTGGCGACTATCGGATTCGGTCACGCAACGCCGACGACCACGCCTTCCTGGCGATCGGCGAGGGCGCCGGATTGTGGTTGAAAGAAGCCGCCGCCGTCGGCACTGAACGCATGCGCGAGAAGATGCGCCACGCCGTATCGCTGGCCGCGCTGCACACCACCTCGGATGTGGACTGGGCGTTGGGTCATGCCGCCGTGCACGGCCGGTTTGCCACCGGTGATCTCGACTCGATCCTGGCCGCCAAAGACCTCGACCAGACGCGGCACCAGGCCTCGGAGACCACCTCCCTGGCCCAAGGGACAAAGGGCTGGAACATGTTGGGCACCAACACTACTAACAGCAACGGGCTCGCCGACGACGAGGAGCAGACACGATGACCGACACCCTCACCCATGCCGCCCTCTCACCGGAGGTGGAGTCATTGATGAAACAACTGCGGCTCCCGCACGCCCGTGCGATCGCCGCGGACGTATTGGCCACCGCCCGCGCCCAACGCTGGGACCCCAACGAAGTGATCAAAGCGCTCCTCGCCGAAGAGACCGCCGGCCGCGCCCGCTCCATGCTGGCCTCGCGTCGTAAGTCGGCGAACTTCCCGACCGGCAAGACCTTTGACGTGTGGGACGAGACCGCGTCATCGATCCCGGTGCCCACCCAGCACGCCCTGCAAACCCTCGAATGGGTGCAACGGCGTGAGAATCTCGTGGTGTGCGGGCCCGCCGGCACCGGTAAAACGTTCTTCCTCGAAGCGCTCGGCCAGAAAGTGATCGAGGCCGGCATGCCCGTGGCGTGGTTCAGCCTCGAACAACTCGGCACCCTGGTCCGCGCGCACCGCGCCGATGACACCCTGGGCAAGGCCATCGCCAAGATCGTGCGTGCCGAGCTCGTCGTCATCGATGACGTAGGGCTCTTGCCCGTGGGAGCTGATGCCGCAGAGGGCCTGTATCGGGTCGTAGAAGCCGCCTACGAACGCAAATCGGTGGCCGTGTCCTCCAACCTGCACCCGTCGGGTTTCGACGAGCTGATGCCCAAAACGCTCGCCACCGCCACCGTGGACCGGCTGCTGCACCACGCCCACCTCTGCCAAACCAGCGGCGACTCCGTGCGCCTGGCCCAAGCCCTCGCCGGGAAGGGGGTCACCGCCCTGAGCTAACCCATCCCGGTGGCGGACCAGCGGGCAGATTCATGTCCGCCACCGGGCACCCCCTCGTGACCGCCTACGGGCAGTTTCCACGTCCGCCTGTGGGCACTTCCCGCCGTCCCTTGACAGA
>NZ_JAPKFM010000061.1:0-2173 GCF_026262595.1 Gordonia aquimaris
TGACGGCGCTCATCGAAATTCCCCACTGATGCTCACCTAAATTCCCCACCCGTGTGGCTCCGCCAGAGTAGGCGGGCCTCCCGTGATGCTGATGGTCTCTGACCACTCACCAGCTACCTCGGGAGGCCCGCTTTCATGTTGACACGGGAGAACGATGTGGAAGTACACGCACTGCACAAACGGGGGTGGACGATCTCGGCGATCGCCCGCCACACCGGCCACGACCGCAAGACGATCCGGGCCTACCTCAACGGTGAGCGCACCCCGGGCGAACGCAAGAAGCCGCAGACCGATCCGTTCGAACCGTTCATGGCCTATGTGACGGCCAGGCTGGGCGAAGATCCGCATCTGTGGTCGCGCACGCTGTGCGACGAACTCGAGAATCTCGGCTACACCCAGTCCTATCAGACGCTCACCCGTCAGATCCGTCAGCGCGGTCTGCGACCGAAGTGTGCCGACTGTGCCCAGGTCACCGAACGGGCAAATGCGATCATCGAGCACCCGCCGGGTGAAGAGACCCAATGGGATTGGGTGGAGCTGCCGAACCCACCGACCGAATGGGCTTGGGGTTCAACAGCATATCTACTCGTCGGGTCGTTGGCGCATTCGGGCAAGTGGCGCGGCTATCTGGCCCCGGATATGACCCGACCACAGGTGATCGCCGGTATCGACCGCATCACCCGCCGACTCGGTGGGGTCACCAAGTCATGGCGCTTTGACCGGATGGCCACGGTATGTCACCCCTCGACCGGTGCTTTGACCGCCGAATTCGCCGGCGTCGCCAAACACTACGGAGTAGCAGTGCAGGTGTGCCCACCCCGTCGAGGCAACCGCAAAGGTGTGGTGGAGAAGTCCAATCACACTGCCGCGCAACGGTGGTGGCGAACCCTGCCCGATGAGGTCACTGCCGAGCAGGCGCAAACCAGCTGCGATACGTTCTGCCGCACCCGCTCGGATGTGCGGATGCGCCCCACCTCTGATGGTCGGGCGAGTGTGATCACCGTGGCCAAACGCGAACCCCTGAGACCGCCGCCCACCGCGCCGTATCCGGCCACGGTGACCGAGACGCGCACCGTGTCTCGCCAGGCACTGGTGGCGTGGCGAGGCAATCAGTACTCGGTGCCGCCGGAGGTGGCGATGAGTGAGGTCACCGTGAACGAGCGCCTCGGCGACGGGCACATCGATATCGCCACCGTTTCGGGCATCGTGATAGCCCGTCACCGACTGGCTGCTGCGGGGTCGGGAGCGCAGGTGCGTGATCACGGGCACGTCGTCGCACTCGACACCCTGGCCAAGGCCGGCGCCTCCAGCAGCCGGCGGCCACATCGCCGCAAAGAACGCATCCCACCCGGTCAGGCCGCCCGCGACGCAGCAGACGAGCTGCGCCGCAACACATCCACCACCAGCGCCGAGGTTGCCACGCAGGCGTCGGTGATCGACATGAGCGTGTACGAACGCGCCGCACAGAACAGGAACTATCTCCCATGAGCAACAACAGCACCACCACCGACACAAACTCCACAAGCGCTGAGCCGCAGTCACCTTCAGCGATCTCGGTGTATCAGCAACTCCGTGGTCATCTCGCCGTCCTCAAACTCGACGCCGCGGCTGAAGCCCTGCCACAGGTGCTCGCGACCGCTGGCGAACAGGAGTGGTCGATGACCCACACACTCGAACATCTCCTCTCGATCGAGGTCGACGCTACCGAAGCCCGCCGTCTGGCAGGGCGGCTGCGATTCGCATGCCTACCCACCCCGGCCACGCTGGACAGCTTCGACTACGACGCCGCACCCGGAGTCGATCGCGCGTTGATTCGGGAACTCGGGACCTGCGCCTACCTCGAGTCGGCCACGAACGTGCTGCTCATCGGGCCACCGGGCACCGGCAAGACCCACCTCGCGGTCGGACTCGCACATGCCGCCGTACACGCCGGCTATCGCACCTACGTCACCACCGCGGCCGACCTCGCCGCACGGTGTCACAAAGCGGCCATCGAGGGCCGCTGGTCCACCTGCATGCGATTCTTCGCCGGACCCACTCTTTTGGTTATCGACGAACTCGGCTACCTACCCCTGCCAGGCGAAGCCGCATCAGCCCTGTTTCAGGTTGTGGCACAACGCTATCTGAAAACATCAGTCGTGATCACCACCAACCGGTCCGTCGCCGAATGGGG
>NZ_JAPKFM010000062.1:0-1868 GCF_026262595.1 Gordonia aquimaris
TCGTCGCCCCCGGTGATGAAGCCGGCGAGCCAGTCAGGCCCCCAGGTCTGGCGCGACTGAGGTGAGCCCTCCTGGGTGGTCCAGTCGTTGTGGGACTCTGTTGCTCGATTGTTCGAGCAGGAAGAATCAACGACGTCATGACATCGAACAAGCGCCGCCGGCACACGCCGGAGCAGATCATCCGCAAGCTCGCCGAGGGCAATATGCTCCTCGCCGCTGGTCAGGAACTCGACGAGGTGTGCCGGCACCTCGAAGTCGCGGAGTCCACGTGGCATCGCTGGCTGGCCCAGTACGGCGGCATGAAAGCTGATGACGCCAAGCGGCTCAAAGAACTCGAGGCGGAGAACGCCCGACTCAAGAAGCTCGTGGCCAACCAGGCCCTCGACATTGACATGCTCAAGGACCTGTCGTCGGGAAACTTTTGACCCCGAACCGTAAACGCCGCGCCGTGACGGTGCTGCAAGAACGGTTCGGGGTGTCTCAGCGTCGGGCGTGTGCGGTGGTCGGTATCCACCGCTCGACGATGCGCCTGAGGACACAACCAGCGGACGACGAGGACACCAGGCTGAGGGCCTGGCTACGCAGGTTCTCCACCGACCGGCCCCGGTGGGGGTGGCGGCGAGCAGCGAAGATGGCACGCAAATCCGGATGGGCGGTCAACGACAAACGTATTCGTCGACTATGGTGTGAGGAAGGACTTCGAGTGCCCCAGCGCCGCAAAAAGAAGCGGTTGACCGGCGTCGGTGTCACCGTAGGGGCGATGTGTCCTATCCGGCCGAACGTGATCTGGGCGATGGACTTCCAATTCGACACCCTCGCTGATGGTCGTACGATCAAGCTACTCAACATCATTGATGAGTACACCCGAGAGTGTCTGGCCATCGAGATCGGCAGGTCAATCGACGCCGACCAAGTGGTCGCAGTCCTTGACACGCTGGCTTTGACCCGCGGGGCGCCGGTCTACGTGCGGTTCGACAACGGCCCCGAATTCGTCGCCCACGCCGTACGCGACTGGTGCCGATTCACCGGCACCGGAGCCTTGTTCATCGACCCCGGTTCGCCATGGCAGAACGGCTGGATCGAATCGTTCAACGGTCGACTACGCGATGAACTGCTCAACTCGTGGCGCTTCGATTCTCTGCTCGAAGCCCAAGTGATCACCGAGGATTGGAGGACCGACTACAACACCGCCAGGCCCCACAGCGCCCACGGCGAACTCAGCCCCGCTGAATTCGCTCTACAGTGGACCACGACCCACCAATCCCAAGCCGCATAGCGACTGGACCACCAAACGGGTCCCCCTCACAATACGTGGCTAACTTATGAAGTTGGGACAAAGCGCGCGAAGTCGTGCCCCATGCCGGAATGGTTTCTGGATTATTCGATCAGTGCCGAAATGAAGGAAGTTGACATGGCGGACAGTGTGCAAAGCACAGCCGTCGGGCCTGTCGCAGCTTAATCGCTTGGTTGTCAGCTCGACAACTAGTCATTCTCCGGTGCAGTCTCGCACGCTGTGTCGCAACCCCGAGCTTGCCTTCACTCTCGCGCTGAAGGAGCACCGGCACGCCGAGCCCATCAAGGTTCTGGGCCGCCAACCACTCTAACCTCAATCTTTCGTGAGGTGGCGGTCCCTTGTTGAGTGGTCCGGATGGTGTGGTTTGAGGACCGCATTCCGGGTGTGGGCCGTGGCGTGTTGCCCGAGGCGTCGGTGGGCGTCGGGGTTCACGGTCCCGAGGTGGAGCATCCTTTCTGGATCGATGATCGGATCGAGCCTGGTGGTCAGGCCGGCGCGGGAAGCACTGCGAGTCTGGCTATTCCGTCGAGCAGGAGGTCGACGTAGGGTGCGTGGGCGGCGAGTTTCAACCGGG
>NZ_JAPKFM010000063.1:0-1804 GCF_026262595.1 Gordonia aquimaris
TTAGACGCACGACCGCGGTCATCGGTTCCACCGATCTGGACCCATACGCGGCGTGATTTCTTCGCACCGGTCCGGGCGCCGCTCGACACTCGGTTCATGTTCCAGGCCGGATGATGCCGAGTAACGCTCCTTGGTGTGTCTGCGATCACATTGCGGACGCACCAATGCGGCTGAGGAGAGAGCACGTGGATCAGGTTGAAGCGCTGGACAGGTACGTCACCAGCACACTCGGTGACAGCCTCCCTGCCTGGCCGGGCGGTTGGCCCGGCGAAATCGAAGCGGCGCTGATCGATGCCGTGTTCTCCATCCAAGCGCGCTATGGCGGCCCCCAGACCGGCGTTCGTGGCGTGGTCAAGCGATGGCGCGACCATCAAGCTCGCCCCCTCGACGACCTCGAAGTCCTCGCGCAGGTCGACCCGGCCGAATTCATTCGAATAGTCGACAACTCTTCGCAGGCGAGCGGACGACCGAAGGCCGCGATCGTCGTCGATGCGGCACGAGCTCTCACCGACGTCGGTGTCCGTCATGCGCGCCAGTTCAGAAGCACACCAGACCAGAAGGCCGCATATCTGTCGGTCAAGGGCTGCGGTCCGGTGACGTGGTCGTACCTGGGAATGCTGCTCGGCAGCCCTGACATCAAAGCCGACACGTGGATTCTCCGGTTCGTCGAGAAGGCGGTAGGCCACCGCGTCGCATCGCAGGAGGCCCGACAGCTACTCACAGCCGTCGCGGCAAAACGGGACGTCAACGCCACCGAGTTGGATCACGCGGTGTGGGACTACGCGCGCAGAAACCTCGCCTCATGACCGACTCCTCGGAGCTCACCAGCCGCGTCCACCTGGTGACGGCTACACCGTGGCAGCAAGCAGTCGACTGCTATTTCAACCCCGACGACGATGTCGATATCGACGACTTGCGATTCGGCTTCCCCGGACGCTGGGACGCCGGCGACCTGTTCGTCGTGGTCACGACCGACAGTCACACCCCGGCGATCATCGTCGTCGAAGAATCCGAGACCGATTCGGACGCAACGCGCTCCCACGAACACACCTACATGGGACCATTCGACTTCGGCCTGTCGATCGCGGCGGTCGAGGCGAGGCTTGCCACCACGCTCCCGGCCGAGGCCGCCACGCTCGCTCCGAAACTCGGTGAACGGCTTCTGCAGGCGATCGAGTCGGAGGCGTCCGATCCCACATCCTGGCGCGAACTCGACGAACGCGGCTGCCTCGCTGATGTGGCCGATTGGCCACCTCACGACAGTTGGGCTCCCTGCGCATGCTGTGGACGGCATTCCTACGACGGAGTCGAGTTGGAACAGCACGCGCTCGCCGATGAGCACGAGCAGGAGTTCTTCGGCTTCGGGCCGCTCACCGTCTGCATGCCGTGCCACGACCGCTTGCACCGGCCGTTGGCCCCGGGTGCCGATGACGTGATGTTCGGCTTCCGACCGCTGTGCCCGAGTTGCTCCGCGATGCGGACCTTCAGGGTGATCTGGGGTATGCCCGCGGGACCTCCGGGCCCGGGCACCGACATCGCCGGTTGTGTGATCACGTCTCCGTTCACACCTGAATATCGCTGCGGCGAATGTGACTACGTGTGGACCGACGACGACGAAGCGTATCGTCCGCTGCCGCCAGAGGACACTGACGCCAGGGTTCGCGCACGGATTGACACCGCCCCACCGGGGGTTTACCGGCCGTTTTCGCGTGTTACCGAACCCGGCCGTGTCATCGTCGGCGATTATATGGCGCGGCAGGTCAGCAGCAGTTCGGCCTGGGGCCCTGGCGTCGTGCACGAACTG
>NZ_JAPKFM010000064.1:0-1779 GCF_026262595.1 Gordonia aquimaris
CTAGGAGACTGCTGAATAATTGGGGGTGGATTCCGGCGCGGGAATGCGCTGGTTTTGGCCGCCGTGCTGGGATCCTGAGGTTATGCAGGGTGAGTCGGATCGCCAGGGTGAGTTTCTGGATGTGAACTCAGTGGTGGGTCATTTGTTGGCCGAGGGCAGCGTGTTCGCCTTTCTGGCCGCCCATCGTGAGCAGTTGTTTCCTGCGGAGATGTTCGCGGACCTGTTCCCGAGTGGGAGGGGTCGTCCGTCGATCCCACCGGCGACGATGGCTTCGGTGATCGTGCTGCAAACATTGCAGGGACTCTCTGATCGGGAGGCCGCTGATGCGGTCACTTTCGATCTGCGGTGGAAGGCTGCGTGTGGGTTCGTGTTGGGTGACAAAGGTGTTCATCCGTCCACGTTGACCTACTGGCGGCGGCGGCTGGCGGCCAGTGATCGGCCACACCGTATTTTCGAGGTGGTGCGTGAGGTCATCACCGCGACCGGGGTGCTCACCGGCACGAATCGTCGGGCCCTGGACTCGACGGTCCTCGATGATGCGGTGGCCCGCCAGGACACCGTCACCCAGCTGATCGCGGCGATGCGGCGGGTGGCGCGCGAGGTCGATGGCGCCGCTGCGGTCGTGGAGCAGCGTGCGACCCGGCTGGCGACGGTGGCTGGTGCCGGCTATGACCAGCCGGGTAAGCCGCGGATCGCCTGGGATGACGAACAGGCACGAGATCAGCTGGTCAGCGCGTTGGTCAGCGACGCGTTGGCCGTGCTCGACGGCCTTGATCGCGAGAGGATCGAGACTGCCGGCAGCGAGGCCCAGAAGCAGGCGGTGGCGTTGTTGGCGTTGGTCGCCGGTCAAGACGTGGAACCGGCTGAGGGCTCCGATGGCACCGACGGACGCTGGCGCATCGCCGAGCGCACCGTCACCGATCGGATGATCTCCACGGTCGACCCTGAGGCCCGCCACGCCCATAAGACCCAGTCACGCCGCCAAGACGGGTTCAAAGCTCACGTGGTGGTCGAACCCGACACCGGGCTGATCACGGCGACAGAATTGACCAAGGCCGCCGGCCCGGCCAATTCCGATGCGGCGGTCGGGGCGCGGTTGTTACCCACCGATCCCACCGCACCGACCCAGGGCGGGCAGGTCCTCGGTGATTCGGCGTACGCCACCGGAGCGATGTTGGCGAGCTTGGCAGAGACGACCTGGGAGGTGGCGCTCAAACCGTGGCCGTATCGCCCGGCAATCCCGGGCGGGTTCGTCATCGATGACTTCTCCTACGACCCCGCCACGCACACGCTGACCTGCCCCGCCGGTGTGACCCGGCCGGTCACCGCCAGCCATCACGCCACCTTCAGGCAGGCCTGCACGGGGTGTGCGCTACGGGCACGGTGCACCACCTCGGCCAAGGGCCGCTCCGTCCACCTCGGTGAACACCATCGGCTCCAGCGTGACCATCGAAAACAGTTCACCAACAACATGATTCAGCAATCATATCGACAGCATCGGCCTATGGTGGAACGCTCGATCGCTTGGCTGACCCGCGGTAGCCGCCGCGTGCCGTACCGAGGAGTCACCGCGAACAACAACTGGCTGCACCACCGCGCCGCCGCGATCAACCTGCGCCGCCTGATCACCCTGGGGCTGAGCACCACCAACAACACCTGGACCCTGACCACCGCCTGACCCCGCGGGGCAAGCGCCCGAGCAACACTCGCCCGTGATCAACAGACCCAGCATTACCGACGGCCAGCCGCACACAGACCACTTCTTCAGCAGCCTCCTAG
>NZ_JAPKFM010000065.1:0-1775 GCF_026262595.1 Gordonia aquimaris
GCCCTTGTCTGCCTGGTCAATCCGGTCTACTATTTTCAGTTCCCCCAAGTCCGACTCTGGGCTAGCTCTCTGACGCCTTGTGGGTGAGGCGTGTCTGAAGGACAACTGCAGAGAGGACTGTTGATGAACAGCGTTGGGGCTCACCGACCGATCAGCCGCCGCGCCGCGCTCAGCCCGATCATGGCTGCGCGATTGAGTCAGGATCTCGTCCGGGTCACCGCCGACGTCCACGCTCGGCGGATCAAGGAGTGGGCGGCCACAGACCACGGGCCGTACCCGAGCGTGGAGGAGTCGCGGATGGCTGCCGAAGCCGAACTCGCACAGCTGGTACGGGCTCTCGGGTCGATCGCCGAGATCGAGCCGGGAAGATTCGACGCGGATGTCGCCGCTGCGACTCGGCTGGTGCGTTAGCGCCATGCGCCCGGTCCTGGGAACTCAGGACCGGGCGCGGCAAATCCCCCGCAAATCATCGGCGCGTAGTGCAACCGATCCGTCTCTCCGACGCATCAGCGCACCGAATCAGGCATCACGAAGCCGGATTGTCACGTCGAGGTGGACCTCGCCCCGGTCGGTGAGTCGTTCGACAAGCGTGGAGAGCGATTCCGCGGTTCCGACGGACAACGAGGGGCCGCGTGTTTGAGGTCCGGCGGTCTCGGCGTCTCGCCGGCGAGGCTCAGAGCGCGCCCGGTGGACACGATCGACCACGCGTGCCGCGAAGTCATCGATCCTGTGCATGTCAGCTTCCCGAACGTCAACGTATTGCACAAGCCGCATATACGAGGGCAGTTGGGCGGACCGAAGGAATGCGGGCACCAGGACGTCTCCCTCTTCACGATGTCTCATCCAGCCTATGTGCAGTTCTTCGATGCACACCTTCGACGACAGGTAATCGGGCGAGTAGAGACAAACCACGAACCGAGAGTCATCGATTGCTTTGTAGATGGACTGTTGCCAGGATGATCCCGACTGAAGCTCTGAGCGGTCAAGGTAGAGCCGGATGGATGGATCAAGCGTCCGCACGTGATCTACGAAGCGATCGGTGACGTCGCTGTCGACGCGTGAGTAGCTGACGAAGAGGTCGTGCTGGAAGGCGCTGATCCCGCGAGAGCCGCTCGCCAGGGGCGAAGGCACTTCCGACGCGAGCGACTTTGCCTTCGAACGGAATTGCTCGAGCAGCTCGTGTTGCGTTTCCTCGGGCATCGCGGAGTAGAGCACGATCTTGATCGGATCGAGGTTTACGCCGGCGGACAGCCAGTGCACCGATGCATCCAGGATCGCTCGCAGCATCCGCGGCGCGGATTCTCGCTGACTGCCGGCGGCAAGCAGGGGCATCGCGATACTGCGGATCCAGGGCTCGTCGGTGGTGAACGGAACAAGGCTGCGGAAGAGGTCACCGACGACCTGCGCTGGTGCATCCATGCCCCGGTAGAGCGGCTCGAAGCAGATGACGTACCGGAAGCCGAGGTCGTCTCTCATGACCGGCCGCGACAGCCAGCAACTGGACGTCGTTCGGAGGTCGATGTGCTTGTCGCGGGCAAGCTTGCCGACGGACAGCCCACGCTGGTCGAGGGCGCGGATCAGAGTTCCTGGCGTTGGCCCGTAGCTGTCGGGAAACGCCGACACGATCAATGCATCGACCCCCTCGTCGTCCGGGATCTGCGCGAGGTCGCCAGAGAACAGTTGGATACGGCGTTCACCTTCAGGGTGGTGCACGATCATCTGGTCAAGGAGTCGCATACGGGACAGTATCGCGCGGTTCGACCCGCGACCAGTGT
>NZ_JAPKFM010000066.1:0-1737 GCF_026262595.1 Gordonia aquimaris
TCCCTGAGCATCCTATGGGGTTGGGTGTCAAGAGGTTCCTGATGGTGGTGGCGGCGTGGGGTATGTGACCGCGGGCGTTGGTTTTTGTGCTCGCGGCTTTGGGGTGGCTTGGGGGTTGTGGGTTCCGGGCCGGGGTCTGCCCTGACGCGTGCTCTACCTAGCGTGCAAACGGGTTGGTGCCCAACATCCTTCATCCGAGCTTTGGTCGCGTGAGGGTGGGACTGCTCAGGCTCAGGGTCGGGTTTGGTGCCCGAGGAGGTTGCGAGCTTGTCCCGGTCGGAGGGGTTTTGGGGTCAGGCGGCGGTCCTTTCGGTGGTGCTCGGCGCGGGGCCGGCCAGTGCGGGGTTCCAGCCGGTGGTGGTGGTGATCATCGTGTGGAGCTGTCGCAGTAGGGCCGCGGCGATCGCGATACGGGCCTGGTTGTCGGTCAGTGGGTTGTCGGCGCGGGTGGTCAGGTGGCGGTAGCGGTGGGCGTAGACCTCGTTGTGTGCCAGTGCGCCGAATACCGCACGCCAGGCGGCCAGCCGCAGGCGAGGTCGGCCGCGGCCGCTGATGCGGGTGGTGCCGGTGTAGTTGCCCGAGGAGTTCTCCCGCGGGCACAGCCCGGCGTGTTTGACCACCGCGCGTGCGGAGGTGAAGCGGGTCGGGTCGCCGGTCTCGGCGAGGATCGCGGCCACCGATACTGCGGTGATGCCGGGGATGGAGTCGGCCAGCGTGGCCAGGTGCAGCTCGGTGAGAACCTCGAGCATCCGGGTGGCGACGTCGTCGCAGTCGGCGGCGGCGCGCTGGTAGTCGCCCAATGCGTAGCGGGCGCGTTCAAGGGTGCCGGGGCGGGCGTCGGCGGCGGCAGGTTCGGCGACCGCGGCGGCGATCAGCGCGGTCAGGATGGGGGTATGGATGCGTTGGCCACCCCCACTGGGGCAGTTCACGGCTGATCGCCGCGGTCAACGCGCGTCGACCGCGTGCGGTCGCGGCTTTGGCCGCCAGGACCGCGGGATCGCAGTCGATGACCGCCATCACCGCCAGCCACGTCATCGAGTCCAACGGTTTGCGCGCGCAGTCCAGGGCGGCCGGCCATGCTGCGTCAAGCAGGTCACGCACCTGCTGGCGGGCCGCGCCGCGGCGGGTCAGTTGTTGGGCGCGACGTACCCCCAGGTGACGCAGTCGCGCCCACGCCGGGTGCTGGCGTTCGGGCAGATAGACGTGCAATTGGGTGGTCAACCGGGCGATCAGCATGGCGTCTTTGTCGTCGGATTTGTCGCGGGTGAAGTCTTCGGCCTCGCGGGCGCGGGCCACCAGCATCGGCTGCACACACACCGCATCCACGCCGGACTCGGCCGCCACATCGCAGACGCTCTTCCATCGGTGACCGGTGGGTTCACATGCCACCACGATCCCGGTGAAGCCCGCTGCCAGCGCCTGCTCACGCGCCCAGTCCAGCACCGGCCCTAGCTTCGCCGGCGCGACCTGCACCGTTCGACGCGCCAGCACCCGCGAGTCATGATCGGTCACCGCCACCACCTGCTTGTGGCTGGCCAGATCGATAGCGACCACCGCATACTCGCGACGCACGATCTGACGTAACTGGCCCAACCGGTCATTACGGCGACTATCGCCACGACTCAATCGACTACCGTGAGACACGACATCCTCCTTGATGTGATTTGGGATACCAAGCCCCTCGACCACATCAGGAGGATGTCTCGGCTCTCACTCCTTTCAAGGAATTACTAGGAG
>NZ_JAPKFM010000067.1:0-1637 GCF_026262595.1 Gordonia aquimaris
CCTCGATCTTTCACGTGGCTGGGTGATGGGCGGCGTGTGATACGCGAAAGTGCCTGTCTG
The DNA here is from genome assembly GCF_026262595.1 of Gordonia aquimaris. NCBI lineage: Bacteria > Bacillati > Actinomycetota > Actinomycetes > Mycobacteriales > Gordoniaceae > Gordonia > Gordonia aquimaris. Next base: position 61 of record NZ_JAPKFM010000067.1, read on the forward strand.
CTGGGGGATTCTTGGCTTGTCGAAGGTCAAGGTCCGCCGAGCAGAGAGGCACTCCGCAGGTGAAGGGTAGCTGGTATCCACGGTTGGTTGTTGGACGCGGCCACGAGTCGCTGGTCTCCTCGTCGGGGGCAGTGTTGTTACGCGAGGCGGTTCGGCTCTCGGGGCTGGACGCGGTGCTCTCAGACGCGCTGGCGCCATGGCGGTCCGATCGCGCTCTGCACGATCCTGCGAAGGTCCTCGTCGATGAGGCGATGGTGCTGGCATTGGGTGGTGACTGCATGGCTGATCTGGCGGTGCTGCGCGCACAACCCGGGGTGTTCGGCACGGTGGCCTCGGATGCGACGGCATCGCGGGTGCTGTCGGCATTGGCGGCCGGCGGGGACGAGGCGCTCTCGGCGATCCGCGACGCGCGGGTGCGGGCTCGCGACCGGGTGTGGTCACAGCGCCGTCCGCTCGGTTCCAGCCTTTCGGGGCAGGTCATCGTCGATGTCGATGCCACCGTGGTGACCGCGCACTCCGAGAAAGAGTCGGCTGCACCGACCTATAAACGCACGTTCGGGTTTCATCCGATGTGTGCGTTGGTCGACCATGGCGAACACGGCACCGGAGAACCCCTGGTGCTGACGTTGCGAGCGGGAAATGCCTCCGCGATGGGTGCTGCTGACCACATCGCTGTCCTCGATGCAGCGCTGGCCCAGTTACCGGCCACCGACCGTGCCCAGGTGTTGGTGCGTACCGACACCGGTGGCTGTTCGAAAGCGTTTTTGCATCACATCACCGACGCCGGGTTGCAGTACTCCATCGGATTCGGGGTCAGCGACCCGATCCGCGCTGCAATCGCCACGATCCCTGTGCAGGCGTGGCGCGCAGCACTCAACGGTGACGGCGAGGCTCGCGACGGAGCCCAGGTCGCCGAACTGACCGCCTGGATGCCCACCACGACCCGCGATCACCTCACCGGCCTTAACGTGTGGCCTGTCGGGATGCGGATTATCGCGCGCCGCGAACGCCCCCACCCCGGCGCGCAACTACGACTCACCGACGAAGACGGCTGGCGTATCACCTGCTTTGCCACCAACACCCGAGGACCAGGCTGGACACTGCCAATGCTCGAGGTGCGTCACCGCCAGCGTGCCCGTGCCGAGGACCGTATCCGCAGCCTCAAAGACACCGGGATGCGTAATCTGCCTTTCCACGGTTTCGCGCACAACCAGCTGTGGCTCGAAATCGTGTCCCTGGCCGCAGAACTGATCGCTTGGACCCAAACATTGGGATTCCACGAACACAGTCCGGTACGCCGATGGGCACCCAAGAAGCTGCGCCTGCGTCTGTTCTCGGTCGCTGGACGCATCGTGCATACCGGGCGGCGACGGCGACTGCACCTCCCCCGAGACTGGCCCTACCTCGACCTCCTCGACACCGCCTGGACCACCTTGCAGACCGCCTGAGCCGTCGCTCCCACCCGAACAACCAAGGACCTCGAACAGCCGGCGACCGAACGCCGGGAATCGTCCCTGCTCACCCCACGCTGACCCGCTGACCACCACAAACGCCGGCCACGTGAAAGATCGAGGCTA
>NZ_JAPKFM010000068.1:0-1563 GCF_026262595.1 Gordonia aquimaris
TCAGCAGAGGTCGTAGTACCAGCGGGAATCAGGTGAGTGCTGGGAAGGGCTGAACGCTGAGAATTGACGGTTGTGACCAGCATTTCTCGCGACGACGACGATGATCGCCGCCAACCCGCTTCTGGCGGGGCAGACCGATGAGGAGGTACCGGTGAATCCGGAAGGGCCCTCGGCTGTGCGTAGTGGTCGTTCGGCGGGTGCTGGGAACGATGTCAGGGATGGCCAGGGGCTGTGGGAGCAGGTGTTTAGCCCACAGAACCTGGGTGTTGCGGTGAAACGTGTCGAACGTAATCGGGGCTCGCCCGGTGTGGATGGCATGACCACGGAGCAGTTGCGTGGGTGGTGTCGGGAGCATTGGGGTGAGGTCACGGTGGCGTTGGATGCGGGCACGTATCGTCCGTCGCCGGTGCGTCAGGTGTTGATTCCCAAACCTGATGGTGGGCAACGGAAATTGGGGGTGCCTACGGTGCTGGATCGGCTGATCCAGCAGGCTATCGCGCAAGTATTGACCCCGATCTTTGATCCGGGGTTCGTGCCGGTCTCTTATGGGTTCCGGCCGGGCAAGAGCGCCCACTCTGCGGTCAAGGTCGCCCGTACGGTGATCGAGCAGGGGTATCGGTGGGTGGTCGAGGTCGATCTCGATGCGTTCTTTGATCGGGTCAACCACGACATCCTCATGTCCCGGGTTGCGCGGAAAGTGAAGGACAAGCGGCTGCTGAAGCTGATCCGCGCCTATCTTGAGGCGGGGATCATGGTCGATGGGGTGCGACAGCCGACGGCGGAGGGAACCCCGCAGGGGTCGCCGTTGTCGCCGTTGTTGTCCAACATCATGCTCGACGATTTCGATCAGGAGATGTGGGCGCGTGGGCATCGGTTTGTCCGGTATGCCGACGATATCCGTGTCTTCGTGAAATCCAAGCGGGCCGCTGAACGGGTGCTCGAGACGAGCACCGTGTTCCTAGAGCGGCGGATGAAGTTGAGGGTGAACAAAGACAAGTCCTCGATCGCTCCGGCAACGACAGCTGTGTTGCTGGGGTTCGGGTTCTTCTTCACCACGGCGGGAGTCAAGATCAGGGTGGCGCCGAAGGCGTGGTCGCGGGCCAGGGCCCGTCTCCGGGTGTTGACGTCTCGGCGGTGGAGTGTGTCGATGTCGTATCGCATCATGCGGCTCAACCAGTATGTGCGGGGTTGGATGGGGTATTTCCGCTTGGCGGACACGCCACGCAAGCTCTCCGACCTCGATGAATGGTATCGCCGCAGGCTGCGCCAAATCCGGTGGAAGGAATGGAAACGTGGCCGTACACGGGTCGCGAATCTGCGTGACCTCGGGATTCGGGCTGATCTGGCCTGGCAGTGGGGCATGACTAGTCGTGGCTACTGGCGGATCGCGAAGTCGCCCATCCTGCACCGGGCTCTCCCGACGAAGTACTGGGAGGGCTTGGGCCTGATCTTCTTTCACTCTGCCTGGGCCAGGTTTCACTGACTCAGCGAACCGCCGTATGCGAGGTCCGCACGTACGGTGGTGTGAGAGGAGGGCCGGGAAACCCGGCCCTCCTACTCGAT
>NZ_JAPKFM010000007.1:0-172746 GCF_026262595.1 Gordonia aquimaris
GTTTCGACAACGCCGCCGCGGAGGCATTCTTTTCCTCGTTGGAGTGGGAAGTGTTGTCACGCAACGATTTCCATACTATCATGGAGGCGCAGGCCGTCGTGTTGGACTGGTGTTACGGGTTCTACAACCACCAGCGCCGGCACAGCACGATCGGGATGGTGAGTCCTGTCGACTACGAGAACGCCGCGCTGACCGAACCTGAAGCCGCATAGAGGAGTCCTCCACGATTCCGGGGGAACCACACTGATGAACACCAGCAAACAGTGCGGGGGAGCTCTTGGGCTGGCTGCACTCGGCCTGGTCGCCGGCTCCTATACCGACTACCGGCCGGCATTTCTGGCCATGGCAGCCTGCATGGGTGTCGTCGCCGCGGGAGCCGCAGTCGCCCTGAGGCCCCCGATACCACGCGCGGACGCCGCAGCGGGCACCGTGGACCGGTAGCCCGAGACCTGGAAAGGGACACCCATGCCAGCACGCGTCGACCACGATCAACGCCGCCGCACCATCATCGACGGTCTCTTCGACGTTGCTGCCCGTGACGGCCTGCACGCAGTCACCCTGCGCGCGGTCGCCGAAGCCGCCGGAGTGTCACTTCGCCTCGTGCAGTACTACTTCGACGACAAGAACGCGCTATTGCACGCGGGGCTGCACCACCTCGAGGCCATGAGCAATGAGCGCTGGGAGGAACGCATCGTCAGCCTCGGACCGACCGCGACGACACGCGAGATCCTTGAAACCTACTTCGACGAAGCACTGCCCACCGACGCCCGGAGCCGCCGGTTCCACATCGTGTTCACCGCCTACGCCACGCTGGCAATCACCGACCCATCACTGGCCCGCACCCCGTTCGTTGAGGGCCCGCGCCGCCTTCAGGCCACTGTCGCCGACCTGCTGAAGACAGCGTGCTCCGCCGGCGAAATAGACTCGGACATCAGCCCGGAGCGAGAAGCACAACGCCTCATCGCCTTCGAACACGGACTCGGCACCGGCATTCTGATCGGCCTGCACACAGTCGAGTCGGCGCACGGACTCTTCCGCTATCACCTCGACCAGCTGTTCACAATGAACACGTGACCGAGTGAACATCAGCCCTGGTTGGCCTTGGCCCTTTGGGCATCTTCGGACGCATTGGCATCTGCCGACCAGTACGGCCAGTCCGCAACCACCCTTCGTCAGGCCGCGTCAAGCGTAGTGATCGATCCGGCGGTGTAGCGAAGACTGTTGTGCTCCAGCGCGGTTCCGATTCTCGCCAACAGCTCGACACACGGCCAGAGCGGCCCTGGCACATCGGCACCACGGACTGTGGTGACGTCGAAACACGTCACCTCGGTCAAGGTGGACGACCGCCAACCGTCACCGCGCAGCCACTGCAGATCACGGCTTCGCGTGAGGGGAGCCAGCATCAGTCGGCGCGGACCGTCGTTCGTAACCGCCTGGGACACACCACCGTGCTCGGTTGGCTTCGTCCACCACAGCACGCCGTCGACGTCGACCTCGGGCATCGTCGGTCCGCCGGGAAGGCTCTCGCGAGCGCGGATCGGGGACTTGCTGAAGACGAACAGCCCAGACTCGCCTATGCCCGTCAGGCTTCGCGCGTCTCCTGCCGAAACCTCGATCGACGCGAGCGCGTCATTGACCGCTTCGGGCACCCAAACCGGCGTCAGGCTCTGCAGCACCTCGACCGCTGTGGTCGAGTGCATCAGGTTTCCGCCGAGCATGCGACAGAGGTAGTCGTTGTCGAGTTGCTGCGCTGCGACTTCGTCGAAATCGGCATCACCTGGACCCCGCCCGGCGTCGGTAAGCGCGTCCAGCTCAGCTTCGTATGCGCTGTCGCGCGCACCGACCATGTCCAGGTACGCCGTCCATTCGACAGACAGATCGCGATACGCCTGGGCCAGCTCCCGATGTATTCGCGGCAGACCGATGGACAACCACGGACGTGCGCGATTTCCCTTGCGCCTGCCGTGCGTGCGGCCTCGTCGGCCTGGTCTCGGTGTGCGGTGTTTGCTCGACATGCGGGCAACAGTAGGGCCATTGGGCACTCGGACCGTCGTTCGTATCCACAGGCCTGTCGCTTGTCCACAGCGGCCGCGCAACGTCACACAAGACGCGTGAAGCGTATGGGCTGTTCCTCAGCTCACGGCAGCGCGCAAACGGGGCAGTTGCCGCAGCGCGTTGATGCGTTCGATCTCGTAGCGTTGGCCGGCGTTGAAGACATCGCTCAATCCACGAGCGGGGTCGCCGCTCCCCTCGAGGAACACGGTTTGGCTGAAGGGCCAGTCGGAGCCGAAGACGATATGAGAACGCGGTGCGACCGCCAGCACCGACCGCATTGCAGCTTCGGACGCACTCAGCGCGGTGTCGAAGTAGAACGTGCGGATCATTTGTTGGACGTCGAGTGCCGAGGGACGCGGAACGCCGGCTGGCCAATGGGTGCCGACGGGTGTTTCGGCAAGGACACCGATGCGCCATGACAGGAATGGCAGCGTCCCGCCGGCGTGGGAGAGTTGAAACCGGATGCCGGGGTAGCGGCGCAGAGTGCCGCCGGCGAGCATCAGGGTCGCTGCGCGGGTTGTGTCGAAAGTGAACTCTTCGAGGAAGTCCGGAAGTGGGAGTGAGGGTTTGGCGTTGTCGGGGATGGCGGCGGGGTGGACGAACACGAACGCCTTTCGGCGGTTGAGTGCCGCCATGAGCGGCTCGAATCGCGGATCGCCGAGATAGACGCCGTCGTACGCGGACAACAACACCACGCCATCGAGGTGGAGGGTGTCGAGCGCGTATTCGAGTTCGGCGATCGAGGCCGCGACGTCGGGCATGGGCAGCACGGCAAATGCGCCGAAGCGGGTGCGATGGGTTCGGAAGAGTCGGGCGGCGTAGGCGTTGCAGTAGCGGGCAAGATCGCGGGCTTCCTTGCCACGCAGAAAGGACACGCCCGGGTCGGACACCGACAGTGCCTGGGATTGAATGCCCCATCGGTCCATGAAGTCGATCGCTGATTCCGGCGACCATTGTGGGGTGGGGTAGCCGCCGATGGTGAAGTGCCCATGCTCGAGCAGTGCGACACGGTACTCCGGTGGGAGGAAATGGGCGTGGAGGTCGATCCGGTAGCGCCCCGAAGGAGCAGGTGCAGCCACCGCTGGTGCAGCGCTGGTCGCAACCGCGGCTCCGGCAGCCACCGCGCCGGCACCGATGAGTAGTGATCGACGACTCACGGCGGACGGGGCCTCAATGTCACTGGGCGAGGACGGATTCGGGGTGGTGGTCATCGGCTATGGGCCTTTCGGGGAATGAACTGGTGACTACGTCGAGATCGACGATCTCGGCTGGACTCGGATATCAGGTGGGCCAGGTGTGACTCACCGGTTATCGGTGACGTCGCTGTCGGGTTGTTGTCGAGGAGCTTTGAGCGCGCATCCGAGCGCGGCGACGAACAGTACGACCGCAACCGAGATCATCGACGCCGACATACCGTCGATGAATGCGCCGCGAACCGCGGCACCGAGTTGCGCACCTGGTGGCCCGCCGAGTTGTTCCGCGGCGGCCAGACCCCCGGCGGCCGAGTCCCGGACTGCATCGGCAGCCTGGGCGGGAAGCGTGGTGAGGTCAGGCAGGTGGTTGCTGTAGTGGCTGGAGAACACCGAGCCCATGATCGCGATCCCGACAGCCGAACCGACCTCGCGCGTGGTGCAGTTCATGGCGGACGCGACGCCTTGATGGTCACGTGTGAGGGAACCGACGATGGCGCTGGTACCCGTGGAGCTGGCCACACCGATGCCGAGACCGGCCACGATCAGGCCGCCCAGAAACGGGGCGTACCCGGAGTCGACGTGCAGGCGTGAAATCCAGAGCAGGCCCACCGCAATGAGCGCCAGCCCGGCGGCCATCACATACTTCAGGCCCACCCACGACACCAGGCGCGGAGTGACTGTGGCAGTCGGCATCACCACTGCTGCCACGGGGATCAATGCGATCGCCGCCAGCAGCGGGCTGTAGTCGAGGATGAGTTGCAGGTACTGCAACCCCACGAAGAAGAACCCGAAGATTGCCATGAACTGGGTCAGCACCACGATCGCGCCCGCTCGGAATCCGGAGAGCCCGAACAACTGGGGGTCGAGCAGAGGGTGTTGGGTGCGCGTTCCTTGGACGGCGTAGACGACGAAACCGAGAACGCAGACTCCCGCACAGATGAGGACGGGGAGAGTCGTCCAGCCGCGGTCGTTGCCTTCGATGATCGCGAAGACCAGCGTGCCGATTGCGATAGATGTTGCGAGCGCACCGATCACATCGAATCTCTGCGGGTCGCGATCACGGGTGTTCGGCGCCAGGGCTGCGGCGGCGACCGCGGCCACCACGCCGACGACGGCGCTCGTGATGAAGATCGATTCCCATCCCCAGCGTTCGAGCAGACTTCCGGCGACGAGCATGCCGATGATCGCTCCGGCCGCAGCGAATCCCGACCAGATCGCCACGCCTCTGCTGCGCTGCTCGGGTGGGAAGGTCGCAGTGATCGTCGACAATGTGCCGGGCATGATCATCGCTGCGCCCACGCCCATCACGACTCGTGCAGCGATGAGGGTGCTCGTTGTGTCGGCGTAAGCGGCTGCCAGCGAAGCGCCACCGAACACGATCGCCCCGACGATGAGCACTGATCGCCTGCCGATCCGGTCGCCGACGGCTCCGAGTGGGAGAACCAGGGCCGCGAGCGCAACGGTGTAGCCGTCGGCGATCCAGGTCAGTGCTGTGTTGTCCGCCCCGAGACTGATCGCCAGGTCGGGGAGCGCGAGGTTGAGCGCGGACACCGAGGCGACGACAAGGATGAGCGCCAGGCACATGGCGACGAGCACTCCACGGTGTCCCCACCGGCCCGTCGGCAGATCGGCACCGGGGGAGAAGGACGTCTCAGACATCGGCCGTCGCGTCATCGTCGACCGCAGGGGTCTGCGATTGATCATGGGCAAGCAGATCCAGCGCGATGTCGACGAGCATGTCTTCCTGACCACCGACCATGCCGCGGCGGCCCGCTTCCACCAGCACGCTGCGTGCGTCGATGTCGTAGCGTTCGGCGATGGTCTCGGCGTGGCGCAAGAAGCTGGAATACACCCCCGCGTAGCCCAGGGTCAGGGTTTCGCGATCGACGCGTACGGGACGATCCTGCAATGGACGGACGATGTCGTCGGCGGCGTCCTCGAGCGCATCGAGATCGCAGGGGTGGTCGATACCGAGACGCGAGGCGGCTGCCACGAACACCTCCAGCGGGGCGTTACCTGCGCCGGCGCCCATACCGGCCAGCGACGCGTCGACACGGGTCGCGCCATGTTCGACCGCCACCAGCGAGTTGGCCACACCCAGTGAAAGGTTGTGGTGGGCGTGGATGCCGATCTCGGTGTCGCCGTGCAGAACTCCGCGCAAGGCGTCGCAGCGCTCGGCGATGTCTCGCATGGTCATCGCACCGCCCGAATCGACGACGTACACGCAGGTCGCGCCGTAGGACTCCATCAAGACCGCTTGACGGGCCAACTCCTGAGGGGTGGCCATATGACTCATCATCAGAAGCCGACGGTGTCCATGTCGAGTTCGCGGGCAGCCGCGATGTGTTGGGCGGAGATGTCCGCTTCGGTGCAGTGTGTCGCTACACGCACTGTCCGGGCGCCGGCGCGGTAAGCGTCTTTGAGGTGGTGCACGGTGCCGCTCCCGGGTAGCAGCAGCGTCGCCACGGTGGCGTGCTCGACCGCGCCGGCCACGGCTTCGATCCATTCCAGATCGGTGTGGGCGCCGAAGCCGTAGATACAGCTCGAACCGGCAAGTCCATCGCCGTGCGCGACCTCGATCGAATTCACTCCCGCTGTGTCGAGTGCAGTCGCGATGGCAACCGCTTGCTCGGTCGTGTACTGGTGCCGGATCGCGTGCATTCCGTCTCGCAGCGTGACATCGCTGACGTACACCGTGGTCATGATGTGACTCCTGTGGCCTGGGTGGCGTGAACGGCGATGCGCGCAGCGGTGGCTTTGGCGGCCGAGGTCATGGTGTCGAGATTGCCGGCGTAGGCCGGCAAATAGTGTGCTGCGCCGGTCACTTCGAGCATCGTGGTGACCCGTGTACCGCTGAACTTGCCGGTCTCGGGGATGTGGAGCGGGTTGTCCGCGCTGAACGTCTCGAACTGCACGCGTTGCTTGAGTCGGTAGCCGGGCACATAGCCGTTGACCCGTTCGACCATCTCGGTGATCGACGCTTCGATGGCCGAGTGGTCGGTGTCGCCGTCGACCAGGCAGTACACGGTGTTGCGCATGAGGATAGGCGGGTCGGCCGGGTTGAGGATCATCACTGCCTTGCCGCGCTGCGCGCCCCCGACGTCGCGCAGCGCGGTGGCGGTGGTCTCGGTGAACTCATCGATGTTCGCGCGCGTTCCCGGCCCTGCCGATTTGGAAGAGATCGAGGAGATGATCTCGGCGTACGACACCGGAGCGACTGTGCCGACGGCGGCGACGATCGGGACGGTCGCCTGCCCGCCACAGGTCACCATGTTCAGGTTCGGCGCATCCAAGTGCTCATCGAGATTGACCACCGGCACGCAGAACGGACCGATCGACGCCGGCGTGAGGTCGAGCACCCGGACCTTGGTGGCCTCGAGTGTGCGCCAGTTGGCGCGGTGCGCACCGGCAGAGGTGGCGTCGAAAACCATCTGTACATCCGGGAATTCGTCCATGGCGAGCAGCCCGTCGATCCCCTCGGCGGTGGTGGCGACGCCCAAGCGCTCGGCACGCGCCAAGCCGTCGGAGTTCGGGTCGATCCCCACCATGGCGACCACCTCGAGGGGGCCGTCGCTGCGGAGGATCTTGATCATCAGATCGGTGCCGATGTTTCCCGAGCCGATGATGGCAACCGGGTAGCGCTGTGTTCTGGTCATCGGTGGCTCTTTCAGGTGAAGTCGATGGAGACGCGGCCCAGGCCGGACAAGTCTGCGGACGCTGTGTCACCGGCGTGGACGAACACGGCCGCGGTGATCGATCCGGACATGACGAACTCCCCGGCCTGCAGTCCGGTGTCGAACACGGCCAGGGCGTTCACCAGCCACGCCACTGCTTCGGCCGGGTGACCGAGAACCGCGGTGGCGACCCCCTGGTCGACCTGTTCATCATTGAGGTGCAGGGATGCGGTGATGTCGTCGAGGTCGGGTGCGTCGTTGATCGGCAGCCAGGGGCCGAGGACCACTGCGGCGGAACTGGCATTGTCGGCGACTGTGTCGCACAGGGTGATTCGCCATTCGGCGATCCGGCTGTCCACGATCTCGAGGGCAGCGGCGACCGCATCGGTCGCGTCGAGGACATCGGCGACGCTGACATCTGGCCCGCGCAGCGGACGGTTGAGCCGGAATGCGATCTCTGGCTCGACCCGTGGCGCGCACAGCGATGACAGCGGAATGGAGCCACCATCGGGGTGCACCATGGTGTCGAGGATGAATCCGTAGTCGGGTTCGTCGACTCCGAGCAACTGCTGCATCGGCGCGGACGTCAGACCGATCTTGCGGCCGACGAGTCGAGCGCCCTCGCCGAGCAGGCGAGTGAGATTGCGCTGTTGGATCGCATAGGCGCCGGCCACGTCGAGGTCGGGGATGCTGTCGCTCAACGGAGGGATCGGTGCACTGTCGACCAACGCGCTGTGCAACCTGTCCGCCCAGGTATCCAAGTCGGCGGTGGGTAGGGGAGAGCTCATGAGTCCTCGTCTCGGGTTGATTCGGCGAGCCGGAGAGCGGCATCGATGACCATGCGTCCGTGGAGATCGAACAGGGCAAGCAGATCCACTGAGTCACCGCCGATCTCCTTGGCGATGAAGAGACCGTCCGCGCCGGCCATGGCGTAGGTGGCGAGTTGATCGAGGGCCGCGGCATCGAGGTCCGGCGACATGTCCATCGCTGCTTCACGCAATTGGATCTGCGCTTGCGCACGCACCTGGAGATACATCTCGCGGGCGCGCGGTTCGACCGGTCGGCGTTCCAACGCGAGCATCAGCCCGAGCCGCAGAAAATCGGGTGACTCCAGCAGCGCCTTGGCCACCTGCATCGTCATCTCGGCGACCCGGTCACGGGGCGTCCCGTCGTCCGGCATGCTCCACGCCGACAACCATTGACCGAAACTGCGCTCGATCACGGCTGCAATGAGGTCGTCCTTGTCGGCGAAGTGCCAGTAAATCGAACTCGCGGGCAGCCCACACCGCTTGCTGACCAGGTTGATACTCGTTCCCTCGTATCCGCGTTCACTGGCGATTTCGGTTGCCGCATCGAGGATCTTGGCCCTCGACGCCTCGCCGTTGGCGCGGCGTCGCCGGGATGTGTCTGCCATTGGTCCACCCTTCTGGAATCGGACGAGAGCATCCACCGATTAATGGAGTGGTCACTACGGTAAGTGCTTGACGGCTCGAGGTCAAGGACTTACCGTAGTGATCACTACAGATCGTTTATCTGGCATCTCGCCCTGGCAGCGAGGTCTGGTTCGAGGAGATTTCTGTGTCCGACACTCCGCACTATGACGTCGCGATCATCGGCTATGGACCCACCGGGGTCACGGCGGCCAACCTCCTTGGTCAGCAAGGACTGAATGTGGTTGTTCTCGAACGTGATCCGGATATCTACGGTCGTGCCCGCGCGATATCGACAGACGAAGAGGTCATGCGTATCTGGCAGCAGGCCGGCCTGGCCGATCGCTTGCAGCAGGACATGCTTCCCGGCTGTGTCGTTGCTTTCGTCGACTCCGAGGGCAGGCCGTTCACGGAGGTCCAGCCGACGTCGCGAGGCGCTGGCCACCCGCCCCAGCAGTTCATCTACCAACCCGCCGTCGACAAGACCTTGCGGGCCGGGGTGGAGCGGTTTCCCAATGTCACCGTGCTGACCCGGCACGAGAGTCTCAAGGTGCTCACCGGCACCGAGCACGCCGAGATCCTGGCGGCCGATCTGGCCGACGACAGTTTCGTCCGGATCCACGCGTCGTACGTCATCGCCGCTGACGGCGGATCCTCGGCAACTCGGGGGCAACTGGGGATCGGATACCAGGGCAAGACGTACACCGAACGCTGGGTCGTCATCGACACGAAGGTGCTCTGCGATTGGGACGGCAGCTCACGACTGCGTTTTCACTGCGACCCGGCACGTCCCACAGTGGACTGTCCGACGCCGCTCGGTCATCACCGTTGGGAGTTCCCGGTCCGCGATGGCGAAGACGAGAACCACCTCGTCACCCACCAAGCCATCTGGTCCATCCTGCACAGCCAGGGAATCACCGAGGACAACGTCGAGATCCTGCGCGCGGTGGTGTACAGCCATCACGTGCGAGTGGCGGATCGTTGGCGAGTCGGCCGGGTGTTCCTCGCCGGCGACGCGGCGCACGCGATGCCTCCGTGGATCGGGCAGGGGATGGCGTCAGGTGTCCGCGACGCCGCCAACCTGTGCTGGAAACTCGCTGCGGTCATCGACGGAAGCCTCCCGGAGTCCGCGCTCGACAGCTACCAGCCCGAACGAGAACCTCACGTGCGCGAGACCACTGCACACGCTGTATTCGCCGGCAAGGTGATCACAGAACGTCGCCCCTGGGCGGCGATGTTGCGCAATCACGCATTTCGGATGGTCTCGAGGTTCTCCCCGTTCCCACGGTGGATGGTGGACACCAAGTGGATCCCGGATGCCCACTATGCCGATGGACTGTTCAGCGACCAGGCCCACCCGGCACGCGGATGGCAGATTCCACAGCCGTGGGTGCTCGACGAGCACGGATCACGCGTGCGCCTCGACCACGTGCTGACCGGTCGCTGGCGAGTACTCAGTCTCGACGGTCGCCACCACCCTGCGTGGCGCACCTGTGGCGTGGAACAGATCAGAGTGCTGCCGTCGGTGTCGGCTCCGGAACCGGGCGCCATCGTCGACACCGACGGCGCACTCCGCAGATGGTTCGGCAAGCACCACGCATCGACAGTGGTTCTCCGCCCCGACGGCTTCGTCTATGACGCCGCCGATACCGGACAAACCCTCCCAGCACCGCCCGCAGGATTGCGTGCGGCGACCGTTACCTCACGATGAAGGAAATGCCGATGTTGGCCTCCGACAGCACCTCTCACACCATCACAGTCAACGGCGACACCCAGATCTGCTACACGGAGATCGGCGCCGGAACGCCGGTCGTCCTCCTGCACGGCGGCGGACCAGGCGCCTCGGGCATGTCGAACTACGTTCGCAACATCGACGCCCTGGCCACCCGTTTCCGCGTGATCGTGCCCGACCTGCCCGGCTACGGGCGCAGCAGCAAGAATCTCGATCAGACCGATCCGTTCGGCGCCCTCGCCGACGCAATCCGTGCGCTGCTCGATCACCTCGGACTCGATACCGCCCATCTGGTGGGCAACTCCTACGGCGGCGCCTGCGCGTTGCGGCTGGCCCTGGACACACCGCACCGCGTCGACCGGATGGTCTTGATGGGACCAGGCGGAATCGGCACCACACGCGGCGCCCCCACCAAGGGGCTCAACGCGCTTCTCGGCTACTACACCGGCTCGGGACCCAGTCGTGACAAGCTCGAGGACTTCATCCGCACATACCTGGTCTACGACGCAGAGGCTGTCCCGGAGGCGGCGATCGAGGAGCGCTACCGCTCGTCGATCGACCCGGACATCGTCGCGAACCCGCCCTTGCGGCGACCATCTGGCCTCGGCGCGCTGAAGACCCTGTGGCGCATGGACTTCACCCGCGATCCACGCTTGCGCGCGCTCACAACCCGCACCCTGGTCATCTGGGGCCAGAACGACAAGGTCAATCGTCCGGCGGGTGGTCAGATGCTGGTCGACCTGATGCCCAACGCCGATCTGATGATGCCGGCACGGACCGGCCACTGGGTTCAGTGGGAACGAGCCGACCTCTTCAACCGCGTCGTCGCAGACTTCCTCGACGGCACGTACGCATGAAGGATCCGGCGATGAACACCTCCATCACCGACGCGCCCTCGGTGTTCGGCAACGTGCACCTGGGGTACATCGTCATCGAAAGCCTACGATTCAGCGAGTGGAGACGATTCGGAAAAGACGCCATCGGAATGCATCTCGACGAAGTGTCACCAGAGGTGATCCGGTTCCGCCTCGACGACCACCAAGCGCGATTCATCGTCGTGCGCGGCCCCGCAGAGGACGTCGTGGCCCTGGGTTGGGAACTCGACGACCACGAGTCGTTCGATCAGATCGTCGGCAGAGTGACCAATCGCGGCGTACCCACAGTGGCCGGCACCGACGACGATGCCGCCATCCGCGGGGTGGAACGGCTGATCCGCTTTCCCGGCCCCAACCGCTTGGCCCAGGAGATCTTCACTCGCGCACACCTGACCGATGAACCACTCGCGATGACCAACCGCGGTGGATTCGTCACCGGCACAGCCGGAATGGGCCATGTGGCGATCACTTCGAGTAAGCCTCACCAGATGCGCGGCTACTACAACACCGTGTTCGACGCCCGCCTCACCGACTACATCGACGAGACGATCAGCGGAGCCAAGCTCAAGATCCGGTTCCTGCGCGTCAACGAACGCCATCACTCGATCGCCATCGCCAATGTTCGCACGCTGCCGATCAATCCGATCCGCACCCGGGTACAGCACCTCAACATCGAAGTCGCCTCGCTCGACGACATGACCCAGGCCTACCAGCGAGTCAAGCAGTTGGGTTTCGGCATGGCGTTGTCGGTCGGGCAGCACACCAACGACAAGGAGCTGTCCTTCTATGCTCAGACACCGTCAGGCTTCGAGTGGGAGGTCGGGTGGAACCCGCTCACCGTCGACGAGAAGACCTGGGAACCAAGCACTCACCGCGGTATCAGTATCTGGGGACACACGCCTGAGGGGCAGACCATCGTCGACAAGCTCGATCAGTTCCGCCATGGGGTGCTCTCGCTGCGACATGTAGAGGATTCCGTGCCTGCGCTCGCAGGTGTGGGCATCCCGGACAACTGACGCACCGACCACAGACTGAGTAACCATCATGTTTCGCATAGACACCCACCATCACCTCATACCGCCGTCATACCGGGCAGCCTTGGCGGCGGCGGGAATCGACGCCGCCGGAGGACGCGACCTGCCGGACTGGAGTCCGGACACATCAATCGAGACGATGGACGCGTTGGCCGTGCACACCGCCATCCTGTCGGTGTCCACCCCGGGGACGACTTTCCTCGACGACGCAGCGGCCGCCGTGCGTCTTGCGAGTGAACTCAACGACTATTGCGCAGACCTTATCCAGGACAGGCCACAGCGATTCGGCTTCTTCGCAACACTTCCCACCCCTCGCGCAGAACTCGCGACCGCGGAAGCAATCCGTGCGCTCGACGACTTGCGCGCCGATGGCGTGGTACTCCTGGCCAACTCGGCCGGCCGATACCTGGGGGAGCCCGGCCTCGAGCCGTTGTGGTCCGAACTCAACGCTCGCAAAGCCGTCGCTTTCATTCATCCGGCCGAGCTACCGGGCACGGCGGTCTCCGGGGTCCCGCCGTTCGCCGCGGACTTCCTCCTGGACACCACTCGCGCCGCATACCTGCTCGTGCGCAACAAGATCCGGGAGCAGTATCCCGATATCCGTTTCCTCCTCAGCCACGGCGGCGGATTCGTACCGTACGCCGCCCATCGAATGGCCATTGCCATCGCAGGCGACACAGGTCGCAGCA
This sequence comes from Gordonia aquimaris, assembly GCF_026262595.1. Lineage (NCBI taxonomy): Bacteria > Bacillati > Actinomycetota > Actinomycetes > Mycobacteriales > Gordoniaceae > Gordonia > Gordonia aquimaris. Next base: position 12,683 of record NZ_JAPKFM010000007.1, read on the forward strand.
TTCTCGACGCCCTCGACGAATTCCGCACCTTCTACTTCGACCTCGCACTGACCGCCAGTACCACATCGTTGCCAAGCCTTCTCGCGTTCGCTCAGCCCGGGCACATCACCTTCGGCTCCGACTGGCCGTTTGCCCCACTGACCGCTGGTTCCTACTTCGCTGCCAACCTGGAGAACTACGCGGACCTCAGCACGCAACAGCGTGACGCCATCGGATGGTCCAACGCTGCACAATTGTTCCCACGATTCGACACCGGAACCGGTCCAGCGGCGACACTGCACAGCGTTCGGGGTGCGGCGCGCCGAAAGGTGATGCGCGTGGTCAGCAAAGCGCTGCAGCCGTAAAGGCGAACGGAAGGGCTCGTCGGCATGGGCGGGATTGCCTTGCCGCTACACGCACCTACATCACTGCGGCGCAATCGATCGTGCGGCCGATCTCGGTGCGGGTGGCGACGGTCAGGGCGGAGCGCTCCAGGTAGTAGATCGCTCGAACGAGGTCGGCAGCAGTGTAGCATCTGGTGCTACACTGGCTTCGTGACCGAACCCATCAGCCAGCGCGAGTTGCGCAACGACAGCGGACGCATCATGCGCGAACTCGACGAGGGCCGCAGCTTTGTCATCAGTCGCAACGGTCGCCCGATCGGGGAACTGAGGCCACTGCGTCGCGAACGGCTCGTCGACACCCGCGTCGCGCTGGCGGGCTTCACCGCCGCACCAGCAATCGACTTCGACACGTTCCGTCGCGACGTCGACGCGACGCTCGACCAGGAACCCGAACCGCGTGCCTGAGGACGAGGCGGCGGGCCTGCTCGACACCTCGGTCATCATCGACCTCAATTCGATTAACGCATCGGTGTTGCCCGCAAAGATCGCGATCAGCACCGTCTCCCTCGCGGAGATCGCCGCCGGACCGGCGGCGACCGATGATGTTGCCGAACGAGCCCGCCGGCAAGATCGACTCCAGCGAGTGGAAGCCACGTTCGAACCAATACCGTTCGACGGCGAAGCCGCCCGCGCGTACGGGCGCATCTACGCAGCCGTCGTGGCCGTCGGCCGAAAACCCCGCCGCCGGCTCGCAGACCTCCAAATCGCTGCAACAGCACTGGCCAACGATATGACCTTGATTACGCGCAACCCCGACGACTTTGTCGGGCTGGATGATCTGATCCGAGTTGTCGCAGTGTAGACACTCACAACGAATGTGAACGAGCAAGGGGAGTGCTGGACTCAGTCGCGGCAGGTGTTGCAGCGGGTTGCGATGCCCTATCGCGCTGCTAGGCGGTAAAGAAGGCGTCCCGGCGGTACAGCCGCAATCCGTCGATCCAATCGTTTGTCTACAATTCGTCTACACTGATGAGATGGCTGCCGAAACCACAACCGTCCGAGTACGTCGACCAGATTCCGAACGCCTCCAATCACTGGCCAAAGCCCGCCAGACCGCCGTCGTCGACATTGTTCACGCGGCTATCGACGCCCTCGAGCGACAGGAGTTCCTTCGCGGACTCAACGGCGATTACCAACGCCTGCGCAGCAATCCCGAACTTTGGAAGCAGTATCTAGACGAACGCCACGAATGGGACCACCTGGCGTGATCTGGCGAGGCGAGGTCCACCTCGTCGATCTCGGCCAGCCGGTCGGCCACGAACCGGCCTTCCGCCGCCCAGCGGTGGTGGTGTCAGTAGACATTCTCAACAACGGACCGGGCGGCCTGATGGTCGTCGTTCCGATCACCACCGTGGGGTACGGTCTGCGCAGCCACGTGGAACTCGATCCAGACAGCAGCGGGCTCGAACACACCTCCTACGCACGCTGCGATCAATTGCGAGTCGTATCCGTTGCACGATTGTCGTCTCAGCTGACCATCCTCAGCCCAGAACAAATGCAAGCGATTGATCAAACGCTACGATTCGTCCTCGACCTGTGAGACGCCAAGCCAGGCCTAGATGTTGCCAAACCGGGTCTTGCAAGATCAGAGTGCGACAGTCAGCGTCGCTCCAAGACCTAGCGAACGTGCGGTCAGCAGCAGATTCTGCACGCCGGTGTCGAGGCGGATGAGACCACCCGGGCGAATGCCGCGCGGAGACGTTCGAGAAGGAGTCGAGGCAACCCATGCGATCGCCATGCTATCATTCTTGAGAATTGATAGCAGGGGAGGCAGCATGGCGGCAATCACGGTGCGGGGACTTTCCGACGAGACCCACCGGGCATTGAAAGCGCGCGCAGCACAACATAACCGGAGTACCGAGGCGGAGGTGCGCGCCATTCTCGACGAGGCAGTTTCGCCCGCCGACCAGGTAAAGCTGGGAACGTTGCTGACCCAAATCGGCAAGAAGGCGGGGATCGGAATCGAGATCGAGCGCGATCGCACACCCGACGAGCCAGTCGATTTCTCGTGATCGTTCTCGACTCGAACGTTATTTCTGAGGTCATGCGTCCGCAACCACATCGCAAGGCTGCCGCGTGGCTGGACCAACAGTCGCCGCAAACCCTGTATCTGACTGCGATCACGCTCGCCGAAGTCCGCTACGGTATCGAGACTTTGCCGCGAGGTAAGCGCCGAGACCGTTTAGGGGACCTCTTCGAGAGCCGCCTACTTCCGCAATTCGCCGGACGGGTGCTGGTTTTCGATGATCGGGCGAGTGCCGCATGTGCGCGACTCGCGGCCCAAGCTCGGCGACGTGGTGTGGCCGTCGGGGTGGCTGACGGATTCATCGCCGCAATCGCTCTGGTACACGGGTTTGAGGTAGCAACGCGGGATGTCGAGCCGTTTGTAGTTGCCGGCGTCGGAGTCATCAATCCGTTTTGATCGCCTCGAAACCGGTGAAACGCGGTGTTGAGTTGTTTCATGCGCGGTAAGCCCTGAGCCTGCACGTTTGCGACTGCCCACGTTGATCCACGCACCTCGACAACCTGGCCCGGTTCGAGGACCTGAGGGATCGCCGTCGCTCTTCCGGTTGATTCGGGTTCCCGTTGGTCTAGTCGATTGCCAAAAGTCTCGAGTACTCATCCATTCGTGAACTCGATAGGTATTCGCGCCGATAAGAGACTCATCCATTCGTGAACTCGATAGGTATTCGCGCCGATAAGATACATTCTGTCAAGTAAGCCACTGCGTATTGCGCCGCGCCGCAACACTAGTCAGGTGCGTCGTTTTCGTCGGCTATGTGATTCGCCGGCCGCCGGCCCCCTATTTGCCTACACGTCATCATCGGGCGAGTCCCAGGAACGCCATCAACGAGCGTTCGACTTCCACGAGCTGCTCGGATGTCAGACGGCCAACACGCGTCAGTACATTCGACCGCCGGACCGCGGTCAGCTTGTCAATCATCACGTCGCTGTCCCGATCGAGGCCCGAGATCGTATCCCGGTCTCCTGGGATACGAATCCGCAACAATGGCGCCTCGATGAGCTGGCTCGTCATCGGCGCAACCACCACCGACAGCGTTGAATCGAAGAGGTCGTCCTGGGCGATGACAGCAGGCCGCGGCTTGGATGCATACACGCCACCCGCCACGGTCCAGATCTCGCCGCGAATCACGCCTCGTCGTCCCAGGGTGCCGCAATAGCCTCGACGAATTCCTGCTCGGCCCCATCGGCATCGGCCTGAGCGACGAGAACTGACTGCGTGTGGGCTTGCGCGGCAAACTCCGGCGTACGTACGTCGGGAACCCAGACCTGCAACGGTCGCAAACCGCGCTCACGCATCCGGCGGCGATACTCACGCACCCTGTCCCTCACTGCCATGGCCCAATGTTACATGTAACGCCACGGAGTGGCCAGGCTGTGCTTGGGCGCATACATACCACCCGCCACAGTCCAGATCTCGCCGCGAAGCACGCCTCGTCGCCCCAAGGCGCGGCGACAGCCTCGACCAGATCCTGCTCATCCCCGTCCGCGTCGGCCTCTGCCACGAGAACCGACTGCTTGTGGGCTTGCGCGGCGAACGCTGGCGTTCGCACGTACCTCGTGCCATGCCGTGCTATCCTGTAGCACATGAGTGCGTCGCGCGAAGTAAGCCAACGCGACCTCCGCATGCGTTCCAAAGAGATCATGGACGCGGTGGAGTCCGGCGATTCCTTTACGGTTACCCGCGACGGCCGTGGGATAGGAGAACTCGTCCCCCTACGTCGACGACGTAGCTTTGTTTCCCGCGCAGAGTTCGCCCGCGGCTCGGTGTCGGCTCCATTGATTGATGTAGAGAAGTTCCGATCTGATCAGGACCGCGTATACGACGGAACGTTGAGCGACCCGTATGCCTGACGAAGTACGGCGGGGACTACTCGACACCAACATCTTGATTCTTCGCCATGCAATCGAGCCTGCCGAACTGCCGGACGAGATGGCAATTAGTGCGATCACCTTGGCTGAGCTCTCCGCTGGCGTACACCTGGTAACTGGCGACGACCCACAGGCCTCCGACGAACGCGCACGCCGCGCCGATGTTCTCCAGCGCGTCGAGAACGAGTTCGACCCCTTACCGTTCGGCGCCGATGCTGCTCGCGCATTCGGCCGCATCAGCGCCGCGGTCCAAGCTCGCGGAAGAACGCCGCGGAGACGAGTAGCGGACCTCATGATCGCATCTGTTTCGTCCGCAGCCAGGCTCCCCCTCTACACCACCAACCCCAACGACTTCGAAGGCTTGGACGACATCGTTCGCGTCATACCCGTGAGTCGCCCCTGAGACTGACCTCGGCTCGAGTCTCTAATCGGCAGGGGCCAGAGAAACCGACGCACCGCGGTGAGTTTGTCAGCCATCTACAACTCGAGAACCACCCGGAGCGCAGCGTCGACGCGCCGCAACTCTTCATGAGTCAGGTAGCCCACACTGCCTCCGAGTCGCCCAGGATCAACCGCCGCAACCTGCTCAGCCAGGACCCTCGTTGTCCGACCTGCGACCTCTACTTCAGGCCTGAATGTCGCGGCACGCGCCGACGTCGATGTCGGCGCGACCAGCCAGGTCGAAAGCGGCAACTGTTCGGATTGCACCACCACCGCGTAGCGGGGGCCTACCTGTTCATGGCCGCGGACATCCTTGGGAGCGCGAAGTCGGTACACCTCACCTCGCACGTAGCGCCTCCATGTCCCGAAGCACCTGCGCGACCTCAGCTCGATCGATCGGGTCCCCGGCCAGCGCTTCCGCCTCCTCCCGTAGCGACTTGGCAGCCTTGAGCCTTGCTGCGTCGATGAGCGCAGCACGGACCGCGGCAGATACGGGCGTACCGTCTTCCGTCAGGATCGACAGCGCCCGAGAGGTGTCTTCATCGGGTCGGAATGTGATGGTGTCAGCCATCGTCCAATTGTAGGACAATCTGTAAGACAAGTGGTGTGGGCCCGTTGAAGCCTGAGGAATTTGCAGCAATCGAATATGCAGGGTCAACTGCAAAATGCCCTGCTATTGTGCTGCGCCGCAGCTGAATTCCTCGAGTGCCGTCGAATGAACGACTTATACGAATGCCGTCTGCGTGGCGCATGCCATATCCGCGAGCGGCTACTGCCAATTTGGGTTCAGGTGTCGCCTCGGATCGCGCACCGCATCTGGTACGTCGCGAACTGTAATGACCACCACTAGGAGCTGGACCGCTGGGGGTTGACCTCCTTGATCCAATCGATCAGGTCGTTGCTCGACCGCGTCTGCAACCACACGCGCCCGGGGCCCACGAAGTCGGTGACCAGTCCCTCGCCACCCAGCAGGGTCGATTTCCAGCTTCCGGCCTTGCGGACCTTGTACTGCACCGACTCGTCGAAGGCCACCACGTGGCCGGTGTCGAGAGTCAGCGCCTCGCCGGCGGCGAGCTCGGTGGCGACGATCGCGCCGTAGGACGACAACAGCAGCCCGCCCGCACCGGTGCAGCGGAGCAGGATGAGCCCTTCACCGCTGAAGAACGACTTGTGTCCGCCCCATTTCGAATCGACGTCGATACTGGGATCCGACGCTATCCAGGACCCGGACTGCACCAGCAGCGCCGTCCTTCCATCGAGCATGAGCGAGGTCATGTCGCCGGGCAGGGTCGCGGCGACACCCACTTGCCCTCCGGACCCGGAGTGAAAGTCGTTGACAAAGAAGCTCTCCCCGCCGAGGCTGCGCCGCAGACCCTTGAAAAAGCCACCGCGGGTGGAGGTCTCGATCTGAATGTCACCGCGGGTCATCGCCATCGCGCCGGCCTCGACCCGAACCGATCCACCCGGCGGAACGGTGATCGTGCCCATGGCGAAGGCGGGTCCGGCACTGATGTCAACATCCATGATGTACTCCTCGGCGTCGCGCGGTCTATGAGCCCGTCGGGGGCATCCAACTGTAACCACAATCACCAATCACCGCACCGAGGAACACAGTGGCCGCGAAGATTCGGACCGCCTGAGGCGCAGGGCCGACGAGAGTCCTCCGCCTGTCCAACTGCCTCAGTTCCTCGCGAAAGTCTGGCTAATTCAGCCCCGATGGCACGACCTTGCCGTTGACGGTCACGGTGACCTCGCCGGTCGTGGTGTTCTCGGTGACCTTGCCGTACTCGAAGATCACCACCTCCATGTCACCGTCGGTGGTCAGGTCACTGGTGGGCACTCCCAGCGGCCCGGGCGAGCCGTTCTTGCCGGTGAGCGATGGGGTGCCGTCTGGGGCACGCTCGGTGTTCCAGGCATCGCGGATCCCACCCGACGTGACCACATACGCCGGCGTCCCGGGATCGTCGTTCTTCGCGATGATCACGCCACCCTGGAACTGCTGGAACACCACGCCGCTCTCGCGGGTTCCGGCGTTGTGATCGCCGGTCAGCGGCTTGCCGAGGGCGTCTTTCTGAGCGTCGGTCGCCGACGCGTACTTGACGGCCAGCGGACCTGTCAGCGTCACTTCGACGTCGCGCTCCCCCATGATCGTCACGTCGGCGCCAGCGGCCTCGGCTGTCGTCTCGACAACCTCCTCGGTTGTGGTCTCCTCGCTGGGTACTGCCATCGACGACGATGCCGCGACCGACGGGGCCTGCGATGTGGCGTCGTCTGTCGACTCGTCGCTACCGCATGCGGCCGCGATCAACGTGACCGCGGACAGTCCGGCAACGAATGTGGTGCGACGGGAAGCGATCTGCCTCATGTATTCCTCTCGAATCTTCGACACATTGCCGATCCAACACGGCCGATCACGCGCGGTCGAACCGGGAATCCTGTTCGACCCTATCGGCATGACGACGCACATGAGCCCTCGTGGCACGGGTCTCGCCGCATCGGTGTCACCGGTCGGGCGAGCGGGTACGTAGGGCTCATGTGGTTCGATTCGTGGTCTGACATCATCCGGGTACTCGCCGTGGGCACCGCGGCTTATGCGACGCTGGTCGTGACCCTGCGCATCTCCGGCAAACGCACGTTGGCCAAACTCAATGCCTTCGATCTCGTGGTGACAGTGGCGTTGGGTTCCACGCTGGCCACCATCCTGCTCAGTTCGGACGTGTCGTTCGCCGAAGGTGTCGTCGCCCTGGCAGTTCTCGCCGCCCTGCAGTACGTGGTCGCATGGGTCACGACGCGGCGGCCCGGCGTACGTTCGGCGGTGACCGCACGGCCGACCTTGCTGGTCGACAACGGCGTCGTCCTCGCCGGTGCGCTCGCCCGACAACGTGTCGCCGTCGCCGAGGTGCACCAGGCGATCCGCGCGGCAGGAGTCGGCGATGTGGACGCGGTCGCCGCCGTCGTCCTCGAAACCGATGGCAGCATCAGCGTCGTCGCGACCGGAAAACTCGGCGACGGCTCGGCGCTCGAGGATGTGGACAGACCCGACGAGTCCATCTGATCGACCACGTGCGACACAGCTGTGGCTCTTCTTCACCTCTCCTGCACGCTGATTCGTCGCGTTCCGGCCGTGACAATCACCCGGGTCGGGAACAATCGAGACGTGAGTGAGATACGTCCACCCGGTGACGCCGTGATCGGCCCGGCCGATGTCGCCAACCTGGTGTTCGACTCCGCCGACCGTGTCAACACGTTTGCGCTGGCCGGACATCGGGGTCCAGGCGGATTCGTCGACCCAGACGGCGGTATCGATCTCACCCGGGCCCGGCAGATCTTGGGCCGCCGCGCACTGGGAGTGCCGCGTCTGTGCCAGATCGCCGACACGACAGGCCGCGTGTGGCGCTGGCGCGACGCCACCGTCGACCCGGATCGCCACATCCGTGCAGTCGCCGCGACAAGCCTCGAAGGACTGTGCGCACAACGCATGGCCGTACGACTGGACCGGGCATATCCACTGTGGGAGATAGTCCTGGTCCCGCGGATCAGCCCTGGGCATGCCGGAGTCGTCATCCGCATCCACCATGCCGTGGCCGACGGCCTGGCCGCCGCGGCGATGCTCGCCTCGCTGGCCGACCCAGATCCCGCTCTCACCGCTGTCCGACCGCCGACCATCGGCGATGATGCGGCGCGGCGCCGAGGTCTCGGCCAACTCTGGAAGGTCGTCACCGGCAGTCGGGTGCCCACGACGAGTTCGCTGCTGGGCACGACCGATGGGCCCCATTCGGTCCGGTTCGGCGAAATCGGGCTGTCAGCATTGCGTGCCGGGGCGCTCGCCGCCGATGGCACGGTCAACGAGGGCGTGCTGGGCGCCGTCGCCGGCGCGGTGAGCACGACGTTGCGGTCGCTCGGGGAGAACCCTCCGGAATCGGTGGCGGTGTCGGTCCCGGTGGCTCTCGCCCGGCGTCAGGGACAGGGCAACGCCATCGGTTCGGCGCTCGTGCCTCTGCCGCTGCGCATCGACGACCGTGTCGAGCGCATACGTGCGATCCACACCGGCGCCGCACCCGCGATCGCCGACGCGCGTCACGCAGGTGAGTTCCCACCGGTGCACAGTCGTTGGATGATGCGCCAATTCGTTCGCTACAGCCTGCATCAACGCCGAATCGGTCTGGTCACCAGTGACGTACGGGGTCCGGCGCACCGCCTCAGCTTCGATGGTGCGCCCCTTCTCGACATGCATGCGGTCGGGACGCTCGGTGGCAACGTGCGCATCAGCATCGTCGCGGCCTCGTACGCCGGAATGCTGTCCTGGGGTGTGCACACCGCAGCCGCGATTCCCGCCGACACGATGGCCGACGCCCTCTCGACGGAACTCGACGCCATCGCGCGGCTCGCGCAGTGACATCGGAATCAGTCCAGAATGCCCAGTTCCCGTCCGCGACGAACGGCCTCGCGTCGGTTTGTGACCTCGAGACGGGCCAGGATCGCCGATACGTGGTGATCGACCGTCTTCTCCGACAGGTAGAGACGCGCGGCCATCTCGGCATTTGTGAGTCCCTCACCCAACAACGTCAGCACCTCCGTCTGACGATTGGTCAGGCCCGCCGCATTCGACACGGTGGTCGATCTGCGTCGGGAAGGCACAGCGGCCATGCCGCCCTGACGTAGATCACGCCGGATCTTGTCGGTGTACTGCGTCCACCAGACCACCGATGAGGACACCGTGCGGGAACATTCGCGGCGCGTCGGTTTCCCATGCACCACCGTCACCGAGGTGGCGCATGAGTTCGGCCCACAAACAGCCGATCGCTGACGCGCCCGACGGTCGACCGAAGACCGGGTGCGGGGCTGCGGTCGCCTCCCCGTGCACCACCACATCTGGCCTGTGATCTGTTCAAGACTCACTTGGTCTCATCGGCAACGAGCCGAAAGATCGGCGGAACCCGGCCGAGTCGATGTTCGTAGCGGGCATAGTCCCCAGCGATGGTCAGTATCCACGACCACTTGTCGACCGCCTCATCCTCGGTGAGGAGGTCGGCTCGCAACTCCATTCGGCGACCATACAATTCGCCGATCAGTTCTGGGTGTGCGCGCACATTGTGGTACCACCCCGGCGGCCTGTCCATCCCGCTGTTGGCAGCCACGACGAACATTTCCGCGCCGTCCTCGAAGACCTGGACCAGAACAGTGCGATCGCGACCCGACCGGCGGCCGGTGGTGGTGAGCACGATCGCCCGGCGTCGCCACAGGGAGGTGATCCGACCGCGAGTTCGTCGGTACAGCCACACTCCGACAGCCACCGACTTGGTGTCGAGCGCATGCTCGATCCGGGTCTTGCGTTCCTCCGACAACATGTGCACGGCCATACCCTCATCTCACTCGCCCGGCGGGTCCCCTACGAGAGGCGTAGGTCATCTTGTCTCGCCCCGTTTCCGGCGGGCAGCACAGCCTCGACTACCGATGCACATTCCACCCTATACCCCTCCGGGTATAGGGTGGAATGAACCGACGACGATGTCATCGAACGCGGGTGCACGCCCGGAAGGAGATACACCACTGATGATGGGCGGAAGTTCCGGCGGTATGGGCTTCGGGATGGGATGGCTGTGGATGTTGCTGATCCTGATCGGTCTGGGGTTGCTCGTCTATGTGGCGGTCCGACTGGCTCGGCGCGGCACGCCCCCGTCCCACGTGCCCGACCACCCGCCCACGGACCGCCCATCGGGAGTCGGCACCGCAGAATCGCCACGTAAGATCCTCGAAGAGCGTTACGCGCGCGGTGAAATCGACACCGACGAGTTCCACGCGCGACTGCGCGTCATCGAGGACCGATGAGCGAACCGATCTCCCGACGGCAGGCGCTGACCCTGGGGGCGCTCGGTCTCGGCGCGGTCGCGGCGGGGGCCACCGGACTGATCGTCGGCACGCGATCGTCGTCGCCGACGGACTCCGACGGTTCGTCCGCCGCATGGGCCGAACCGCAGGTCCTCACCTCGGAGAACGGCGTCCTCGAGCTCGATCTCACCCTCGCCGAGTCCGACGTGACAGTCGGCGGGACGACCGTCCGGATGCTGACCTACAACGGAACCGTCCCGGGCCCCACGCTGCATCTTCGGCCGGGTGATCGGCTGCTCGTGCACCTCCGCAACGACCTCGACCAACCCACCAACCTGCACACCCACGGGCTGATGGTCTCCGCGGACGGCAACAGTGACAACCCGTTCATCCGCATCGGTCCCGGCGACACCTTCGACTACGAGATCGTCCTCCCCGACGATCACCCGTCGGGGGTCTGCTGGTATCACCCGCACCATCACGGCACGGTGGCCGACCAGCTGTTCGCCGGACTCTACGGCGCCATCATCGTCGACGAGGAGGACTGGACCGCAGGTGCACCTCGAGTGGTCGTCATCTCGGATGTGACCTACCGCGACGGACAGGTCGCCGCCGTCACGCCGATGGAGCGCAGGGCCGGACGGACCGGCGAAACGCTGCTGACCAACGGACGGATCCGCCCGGCGCTGCACGCACCCGCCGGCAGCGATGAGCGGCTGCTGCTGATCAACGCGTGCTCGAGTCGCTACCTCGACCTACAGCTCGGCGGGTTGAACGCCCGGCTTCGTGGCCTCGATAGCGCACGCCTGTCCGCACCGACCACCGCGGATCGACTGCTCCTCGCACCGGGCAATCGGGCAGATCTGGTCGTCACCGTCCCGACCGCACCGGCCGACCTGGTCTCGGCCACCTACGATCGCGGCCAGATGGGTATGGGCATGATGGGCGGGCAGTCCACGGTCTCTCCCGAGGAGACCGTGCTGTCGCTGAACCCGGACGCCCGAGCGCAGCGGTCGGTGATCGCCGATCCGTCCCCTGTGACCGCCACCGATCTGCGGGATCGTCGGGCCGACACCACTCGGACCCTGACGTTCAGCATGGCCGGCGGCATGGCGGGTGGCGGGGGTATGGGAAACGGGGGCATGGGAAACGGGGGCATGGGCGGCCAGTTCCTGATCGACGGGCGCGCGTTCGATCCCGACCGGATCAACCAGACCGTGCGACCGGGCACCGTCGAGGAATGGACCATCGCCAACCAGTCGCCTATGAATCATCCTTTCCACCTTCACATCTGGCCGATGCAACTGATCCGGAAGGGCACTGTGGACGTCGCCGACGTCGACGTCCGTGACGTCATCGACGTACCCGCGCGGCAGTCGATCACTGTCCGCATCGCGTTCGACCGGTTCCCCGGGAGAACGGTGTATCACTGCCACATCCTCGACCACGAGGATCTCGGGATGATGGGCGTCATCCGGATGGCGTCGAGTTAGACCTCGAGCGCGGGCGCGTCGAGATCTTCAGGAGGGCGTGTCGCAGATGGCACTCCAGCGGCCCACCACTTCGAGTGTAGGTCCGGCGGGCCGCTGAGGTGCCATCTGGGACACGGACCGTATGTTCATCATGGCTTCGGCGAGATCCCGCTCAGCACATCCACGTCGTGGGCACGCACGGCCATGCCGCCGGCGATCCTGCACCGGGATACCCTCTCGCCCGACGTATCTCATCGCGAGGACCAGGTTTCGTGCTCGTCGAACACCGACCAGCAGATCTCGTTGCGGCGACGCTGGTCGTCGAGCACCAGATCGCGAATCGTTGCGGGAAGTCGACTCCGTTGCCAGGTGCACTCTGCCCGCCCGGCCTCCTCCACCCGCCCGGCCGGTGCTGCCGCCCGCACTGCCTTGATGGCGTAGGCCGCCGCACCCAACTCATGGGCGGCGACGTGCGCCACCACGCCGGCCTGTCCCGCTGCGAACGCGGCATGCCGGGCCGGCCCATCGAGAGTCCTGGCAGCCGCCATTGCGTGTCCACCGGCTGCCCGGGCATCCGACATCCGGACCTCGCCACGGGCCCACGCCCGAATCGCGGCGATGGCAGACCGTGGCCGCAGATCTTCTGGGTGTACGTCCTCGGACAGATACAGGACGTGGTCGGCACAGTCGGCGGCCCACCGAGCCAGCAGGTGATGGTCGCGGTCGGTGAGCATCCCGCCCCGGCGGATGGTGATCAACCGAGGATCGCGCCGCGTCGACAGGATCATGGACTCATTGTCGACCCGCTGCATCGGACACCAATGATTTCCGCGCATGTGTGGAGTCCACCAGACCAGAACGTCCACAAGCGAGCCCACGGAGGACCAATGATTGTCGAGCTGCACCACGAGACCCATGGCATGCGCGGCTCGCGTACGCCGCTCGTCCTCGTACACGGTGGAGCAGGCACGATCGGATCGCACTGGGGCGCAGCGATCCCACACCTGTCCACCGATCGCCTCGTGGTCGGCGTCGAACTACAGGGTCACGGCCACACGCCACATGCGTCCCGCGAGTACAGTTTCGAGAATTCGGCAGACGACATCGCTGCGGTGGTGCGTTCGCTCGGCCTCTCCCCTGTCGACATCATGGGCTTCAGCAACGGCGGTCCCACGGTTTTGCGATTCGTCCAGCGGCACGCCGACTTGGTCAACCGCACCGTGGTGGCCTCCGGCTTCTATCGCCGCGATGGGTTCATCGACGGCTTCTGGGACGGTTTCGACGACCCTACGATCGACTCCATGCCCGGCGCGCTGGTCGACGCCTATCGGGCCATCAACCCGGATCCCGCCGATCTGCGCCGCATGTTCGACCTCGACGTCGCCGTCATGCGCGGGTTTCGGGACTGGGACGACGTCGAGCTCGCCGGCCTGCGCGGACCCGTGCTCTACGTGAGCGGCGATCAGGATGTGGTGCTCCCCCAGCACACGATCCGCATGGCGCATGCGACGCCCGGCGGTCGAGCACTGATCGTGCCCGCCGGACACGGCGACTACCTCGGCAGCACCGACTCCGGGCCCGTGGACCGGGCCCTGACCGAGTCATGCCTGACGTTGATCCGCAGGTTCCTCGACTACGAGCCGGGCTAGTTCACAGAAACTCCACCTAGGCTGGTCCGATGGCGCTTGTTCTCGGACCGGTCCTCCGACACGTCGGGGAGACGACGGCAGCCGTGTGGGTTCAGACCGAACATCCAGGTGACGTGGAGATACTCGGGTACCGAGCCCGAACCTTCGAGGTGCACGGCCACCACTTCGCCCTGGTCGTCGTCGACGGTCTCGCTCCGGATTCCACCACGCCCTATGAGGTCACCGTCGACGGTGCGGTGCAGTGGCCGGCAGACGACTCGCCGTTCCCGCCGAGCGTCATCCGTACGCGCGGTCCGCGTTCGGCGACCCGCAAGCGTGTCGTGTTCGGTTCCTGCCGGTTCCCGCGAACCGACGACCCGGACCTGGACGCGAAACTGGGCGTCGACGCACTCGACTCCTACGCGGCGCGCCTCGCCGGACTGTCGCACGAACTCTGGCCGGACGCGCTGCTCCTGCTGGGTGACCAGGTGTACGCCGACGAGCTCACCCCACACGCACGGCGCAACCTCGCCGGCAGACGGCGCGCCACCGACCATCCCGAGGACGAGGTGGTCACATTCGACGAGTACGCCAGCCTCTACCGTCACACCTGGGGCGATCCCGAGATCCGGTGGATTCTTTCCACGGTGCCGACCGCGATGATCTTCGACGACCACGACATCCGCGATGACTGGAACACATCGGCGGCGTGGCGGGAACAGATCAACCGCGAACCGTGGTGGCGAGAGCGGATCCGCGCGGGCCTCGCCTCGTACTGGGTGTATCAGCACATCGGCAATCTCAGTCCGGCGTCCCTTGCCGCGGACCCGGAATACCAATCGGTACTCGCCGCCGAGGGTGATTGCTGGACCCAGCTGGTTGATCTCGCCGATCGCGCCGACACCGAGGTCGACGGGCGCAAGGGCCTGCGGTTCAGTTTCCGCTGGGATCTGGGTCGTGCACGTCTCATCATGATCGATTCCCGCAACGGCCGAGTGTTCACCGATGGCACCCGTAACATGCTCAGCGACAACGAGTTCGACTGGCTGGCCGAGCAGATGAACGACCGACCCGACGACGTCGATCATCTGATGATCGGCTCGTCGCTGCCGTGGCTGCTGCCTCCGGTACTCGGCGACGCGGAGACGGTGAACGAGATCGCGGCAGCGCACCCGGGCATTCGGGGACGGATCGCCGAGAAGATCCGGCAGGCAGCCGATCTGGAACACTGGCAGGCGTTCGGTCGCTCGTTCGAGCGGCTGACCGCATTGATCGGCGACCTCGCCGCCCGGCCGGCGCATGCACCGGCAACCATCACCGTCCTGTCCGGCGATGTCCACCACAGCTACGCGGCGCGCGTCGACTTTCGCGCCGCTGTGCATTCCGACGTGTACCAACTCGTGTGCTCGCCGGTGCACAACATGGTGCCCGCCTTCGTCAGACCGATGTTCATCGCCGGCTGGTCATCGAGGGTGGCCCGGCTGACGAGACGGTGGGCACGCCACCGGGGCGCGCCCGCGTTGCCGATGACCTGGTCGAAGGTGAACGGCCCCATCTTCGGCAACACCATCGCCACCGTCGAGTCGTCCGGCCGCTCGGCACGCGCGATCTTCGAGCAACCCGGCGACGACTGCGAACTGTCCACGGTGTCGGATATCCCGCTGACCACGTCGCAGGAGCAGCGCTCGCCCGGCCCGGTCCACGCGTCATCCGACGCACTCGTGCCGGCGGCCGATGAGAAGAGCCTCACAAGTACACCACCATCAACTGGGCGATGAACACCTTGATGATCATGCTGACCGGGAACAGCACCGCGTAACCCAGCGCGACCCGCTGGTCGGGGACCTTGCCCATCGCGTACGCATACGGCGCCGGGTTGAGTTGTGAACCGGTGAGGCCGCCGAGTGCGCGGGCGGTTCCGTACTGCAGCAACGAACGCAGAGCGAACACACAGATCAGCGCATGTGCCGCCGAGATGGCCACGCCGAGCAGGACAAGTTGCAGCCCGTCGTCGGCGAGCGCGTCCACGAGCCCTGAACCGGCACCGGTACCGACCGCCACCAAGAAGACCATCAGGGTGAACTGGTTGAGCGTGTTGGACACGTTGCCCGGCAACGTCCAGACGATCGGGCCGGTCCGGCCCAGCGCCCCGAGCACGACGCCCGCGATCAGCGGGGCGGTCGCGGTACCGAGCACCAACGTCCCACCGCCGGGCATCGGGATCTCCACAAACGCCAGCATCAGTCCGATCGTCAGCCCGAGTCCGAGACCGATGGGGTTGATGTCGCCGGCGGTCCGTTCGGAATCCCCGAGATCGTCGGCGACGTCACGCAGGCGGTCCCTTGGTGCGGTCACGCGCAGCCGATCCCCGGTCTGCAGCACCAGATCGGGAGTGGCGATCAGATCCACGTCGCCGCGGCGCACCCGGCTCACAACGGCGTCGAAACGTTCCTCGAGTCGCAGCTCGTGCAACTGCCGGCCCGCGTGGGTGCGGTTCGACATGATGATGCGACGGAAGTCGATGTCGGAGCGATCGCGCCAGAATTCGTCACCGCTCTCACGACCGAGGTCCGCCACCAAGCCGTCGACGACGTCCTCGCGAGCTGTGACGGTGAGCAGGTCTCCGGCCGACAGCTGCTCGGAATCGTGTGCGATGACGGTGCGGCCGCCGCGGGTCAACCGCGACACGACCGCGTCGTAGCGTTCGCCCAACCCGTGCACCGTCAGATCGGGCTCCCCGACGATCTCCAGGGTGCGGATCACGATCGGCGCGACCTTCTCCTGGTCTTCGGCGGTGGGCCGACGCCGGCCGACCCCGATCAGGTAGGCACACGCGAGAATGGTCAACAGGACGGTGATCGGATAGGCCACCGCATATCCGATGGCGGGTTGGGGCGGGATGTCACCGCCGTCGGCGAGTTGCTGCTGCACCGCACCGAGTGCGGCCGTCGCCGTGCCCGCCCCAGAGAAGGCGCCGGCGATCGTCCCGATGTCGAAGCCGAGGGCCTTGCCCAGACCGAGCGCAGTACCCGCCATCGCGAGGATCGCCACCACCGATACCAGCACCGGTTTCCACCCGGTCCGCAACGCACGAACGAACGACGGTCCGGCCGCGATGCCGACCATGTAGCAGAACACGCACAGCGACAGGTTCGTGACGATCTGTGGCAACGCGACGTCTTCGTCGATGGCCGACAGCGCCAGCGCCACGAACAATGCTCCGGCCGGGCCGAATGATACGGGCCCGAAAGGAATCCGGCCGATGAGTGCACCGACACCGACGCAGAAGAACAGGGTGAGCAACGGACTGTCCACGAACCACTGCATCGGATCTCCTGGGGAAGGCAGGTCGCGTGCTGTCGGGTGTCACTCTAACTGCAGATCGGCGACATCATGGGGATTCGTCACGGTTGTCCGTCCGCCGAGGTCCGCGTCTGCGCAGGTTGTCGCTCAACGCAACTTGGCTCCATAGACGTGGGACACCTTCAGCACCATCAGGACCCGTCGGTCGGCGACCATCACCGCTCGGTACTCGTCCCAGTCCGGATGCTCGCCGGCGCCGAGGCGGTAGTACTCGACGAGAGCGTCCACCTCGGCGGCCTCGGAGGTGTCGGCTGGTCCGATCAACGTCGCCTCACCCTCCGCCGTGGCCCAGGTATATCCGTCCGGTCCGGTGAACTCGACCGCAGCGCGCGGATCCCGGCGCAGGTTCGCGGTCTTGGCGCGCCCCTCGGTCATCGAGACATAGATGGTGTCGTCGTCTCGGTCGTAGACACACGTCACCGGTGACAGCTGCGGCAGACCACTGCGTTTGATGGTCGCCAGAATGCCGATACGGGTCTCGGCGATCAGATCGCGAGGGTCGAAGTCATGTTCGCTCATGCCAGGGACAACGATCGTCCGGGTCGGGCCATTCCGGTCCCCCCGACACGTTCGCCGCAGTACGTCGTGCCGCATTTGGGGTGCCACGCGCGGTTGCCGCGTTAGGTTGAGAACCAGAGGTTCGACGGAAGAGTTGCAGCGTGGTGGAACCGCACGACTTCGTGCTGATCGCCGGCATCCTGGCCATCGCGGCGGTGGCCGGCCTGCTCGCGACCAAGATGCGTCAACCGATGATCGTGGCGTTCATCGGTGTCGGCATTCTGGTCGGCCCCACCGGTACCGGTTGGGTCACCACCAACGAGACGATCGACCTGTTGGCACGGCTCGGTATCGCGATCTTGCTGTTCCTCGTCGGGCTGCGGCTGGACATGAATCTCATCCGGACAACGGGTCCGGTGGCCCTGATCACCGGCGTCGGGCAGGTGCTCATCACCGGAGCACTGGGGTACCTGCTGGGGATCGCGTTCGGGATGAGTGCTGTCGCCTCGTTCTATGTCGCCCTGGCTCTGACGTTTTCGTCGACAATCATCATTGTCAAACTCCTCTCCGACAATCGGGAGATCGAGCAACTGCACGGCCGGATCGCGGTCGGTCTGCTGATCGTGCAGGATCTCGTGGTCGTCGTGGTGATGATCGCGATCAACGCATTCGGCCATGAATCCGACGACTCCATGATGGTGAGCGTGGCGCTGGTGCTGGCCAAGGGCATCGGGCTGCTCGTCGGGATCGCGCTGTTGATGCGGTTCGTGTTGCCGTGGCTGCTTCATCAGGTGGCCCGGTCCCAGGAGTTGCTCGTTCTGTTCGGCGTCGCCTACGCGATCGCGCTGGCTGCGGGAACCGAAGCGCTGGGCTTCAGTTCCGAGGTCGGCGCCTTCCTGGCGGGAGTGTCGCTGGCCGCGACGCCCTACCGCGATGCGCTCGGCGCCCGGTTGGTGAGTCTGCGCGATTTCATGCTGCTGTTCTTCTTCCTCGATCTCGGGGCGGGCCTGAATTTCGCCGATGCGTCCGGACGCATCGCCGAGATCGTGGTGCTGTCGCTGTTCGTGTTGATCGTCAAGCCACTGATCATCATGATCCTGATGGCATTTCAACGCTATCCACCCGAGGTGGGCTTCATGACCGGCCTACCTCTGGGGCAGATCTCGGAGTTCTCACTGATCCTGGCCGCACTCGGCCTCGGTCTGGGCCACATCACCGACACCACGTCGAGCGTGATCACCGTTGTCGCACTGGTCACCATCGGCGGATCGACGTATCTGATCCTGTTCTCCCATCAGCTCTACCGATATCTCGAACGGTGGCTCGGCATCCTGGACCGACCCTCTGGGCGGCACCTGCCACCCGACGACACAGAACTCGACGTCGATGCGATCTTGTACGGGCTCGGTCGATTCGGGCGTCACATCGCCGATGAGTTCAGTGCCGCCGGTCATCGAGTGCTCGCGGTCGATTTCGATCCCCACCGCCTGGCCTCCAACACACGGCCCGGCGTCACGTCGGTGTACGGCAGCGCCTCGGATCTGCACTTCCTGGAGACACTTCCGCTCTCTCGGGCCCGCTTCATCATCAGCACCATCCCCACGATGGACGCCAACCATGCGCTACTGCACGCGTTGCACCATCACGGCTATACGGGGCACGTGGTGATGACCGCACATCATCCGCACGACGCCGAGCGATTGCGCGCCGCCGGCGCCGACATCGTGCTCGAACCCTTCTCCATGGCCGCCGAGACGACCACCGACATCCTCGATCACCTCATCAGTGGCGACGGCGAGCGCGACCCCGACCGCCGTCCCCGTGATGAGTGATCGACTAATCGACGCACCCGGGGCGCGGGACACTAGCTAGGGTCGGCACGAGAGGACAGCCCGACCGTGAGGAGCTCCATGCCCGACCTTCGTGCACTACTCACCGCCGCAGCCGCCGGAGCGCTTGCCGCGAATGTGGTCCCGCACCTCGCCCACGGGATCACCGGCAAACCGTTTCCGACGCCATTCGCCGACCCGCCGGGAGTGGGCGATTCCTCTCCGGGACTCAACCTGGTGTGGGCATCGATCAATGCGGCTGCCGCGACGGGTCTGTTGTATTCGGGACGTGCACGTCTGACGGATCCGGCCTTCGTGGGTACTGCGGGCGCGAGCGCGGTCATCTCGGCGGTGGCGCTGCGCCGCTACTTCGCGCGCGCCCGCGTCCCAGCGCACGCCGGGAGTGACAACTGACCATGAGTAGCAAGATCACCGTCCCTCTTGGCCACGACGAACTGGTCATCCGCCAGCGCTGGGAAGTGGCCAGCATCGCCAACGACATCCTGATCGCCATCTGGTTCGTCGCCGGCAGTGTGTTGTTCTTCGACGAGTCCACCAGCACGGTCGGGACGTGGCTGTTCCTGCTCGGCAGCGTGCAGTTGCTGATCCGGCCCGCGATTCGGTTGTCGCGGCGGATACACCTACGCCGGGTGCAGCCGCAACGCTCTCCCGAATCCAGCGAGGACTACTGACCGCAGACCGACGCTGGGTCGACGGTCGGTTCGTTTCTGCCCGCCCGGGTTCGGGTATCTCGTGTGCATGGCGAGCAACGAAGCAGCGGGTATACGCGTCGTGGTGGTGGGCGCCACCGGCAACGTCGGCACGAGTGTGGTCGCCGCATTGGGTCAGCGTGCCGAAGTTGCATCCATTCGCGGCATCGCGCGCCGGCCCGCCACGTGGACGGCGCCCAAGTTCTCCCTATCGACCGCAGACATCGGCACCGACGATCTGCGCCCGCTGTTGCGCGGCGCCGACGTGATCATCCATCTGGCATGGCTGTTCCAGCCGACCCGCCATCCCGAGGTGACGTGGCGCAACAACGTCATCGGCGCGATTCGCGTCTTCGAGGCGGCGGCAGCCGAGGGGGTGCCGACAATCGTGTACGCATCTTCGGTAGCCGCTTATTCGCAGGCCGACCCCCACCGGGCTGTCGACGAGAGCTGGCCCACCGATGGTTGGGGGGCGGCGGCCTACCCGCGGGAGAAGGCATATGTAGAGCGCTGGCTGGACGGTTTCGAGGCATCCCACCCAGATACGCGGGTGGTGCGAATGCGGCCGGCGTTCATCTTCAAACGCAACTCCGCGACCTCACAGCGCCGACTGTTCGGCGGACCATTCGTGCCCGGTCGATTGGCCGTTCCGACGAAACTACCTTGGGTGCCGCAGATCGACGGATTGAGTGTGCAGGTGGTGCACACCGACGACGTCGGCGCCGCGTACGCCGCTGCGGCCACAAGACCGGTACACGGCGCATTCAACCTCGGCTCGGAGCCTGCCGTGGACTCCGCATTTCTCGCCGACTACTGCGATGCGCGCACAATTCCGGTGTCCTCCCGACTGGTCAAGGCCGGCCTGGGCGCTGCGTGGCGCGCGCGTCTCGTCCCGGCGACACCCGGGTTGTTCGACACGGTCATGCATCTGCCGCTGCTCGACAGCGCGCGTGCTCGTGCCGAGCTGTCCTGGGCTCCGCGCCCACCGACGGAAGCACTCGACGAGTTCTTCGCCGGCCTACAGTCGGGCGCCGGAACCCACACAGCGCCGCTGGCGCCGGACTCCGTAGCCGGTCGCGCCGACGAGCTCCGCACCGGCGTCGGCGGGCACGACAGTTGAACACCAGACGACTGCGGTCAACGCCCTTCGGGCGCCCCACCCAACCGGGCCAGGTTCTCGATGGAATCCCGGACGTCGGACTCCATGAGGTGAGCGACGAATCGGCCCACCGGACCATTCAGCAGCCCACCTCGCAATGTCGCATTGAGGCCGAACCGGGATCCCCCGTCGACCTCGTCCACGCGCATCGTGAGGTCGATCCGGACGCCGCCGCGGCCTTTGCCGGTCATCGCGATGGCCGTCGGCTCCTCATAGCGGATCACACGCCAGTGGATGACATTGCGAAAGCCTTTGACCTTGATCAACGATGCGACCTCGGTTCCTTCACCGATCTCTTCAGGGACATCGCCCTTCCAGCCCCCGAAGATCGTCATCCACTCCGAGAAGCGGTGCAGGTCGGAGGCCAACTTCCAGGCCTCCTCCGGGGTCATCTCCGATCGGATACCGACGTCGACTGCTGCCACGAATACCTCCCCTTGCTCATGAATGTGCCCAATCGCGTGCCGAACCGGCGCGTTCACCTCGACCCTACGGTGAACTGATGGGTCCCGCCGACGCGTCGACCACCGACGCTACCGACCCCACGGCCCCTCCGACGGTCGGCGTGGAGGAGGAGTTCATCCTGGTCGACCTGGTCACCGGACATCCGGTGGGACGCAATCACGAGGTCGCCGAGGCCGCCGCGCGGCGAGGAGTGCACCTGGACCTGGAGCTGACGACCTGTCAGGTCGAGATCGCAACCCCGGCATGCTCGACGAGTCACCAAGTGATCGAGGAACTGCGGCGACTGCGGTCGGTGGTTGCTGCCGCCGCGGCCGAGGTCGGCGTCGGAGTCATCGCGACCGGCGTGCCGCCGACGGTGCCGGATGCCTTTCCGATCACCGACACCGATCGGTACCGACGCATCGGCGGATATTTCGGCATGCTCGCCCACGAACAGGGCATCTCGGGTTGCCATGTGCATGTCGGCGTGGCCGACCGGGACGTCGCCGTCGGTGTGAGCAACCACCTGCGACGTCGACTTCCGGTGCTGCTGGCGCTATCGGCGAACTCGGCAATCTACCGAGATTCCGACACCGGACATGCCAGCTGGCGTTCGGTGTTGTGGAGCCGGTGGCCGGCATCGGGGCCGCCTCCGCATCTGCGTTCTCGGCGGCACTTCGAGCAACTCGTCGACATGTTCGTATCCTCGGGCGCAATCCTCGACGACCATATGGTCTATTGGGACATCCGCCCATCAGATCATCTGCCCACCATCGAGATCCGGATCGGCGATGTCCAACAAGCCGCCGCTGACGCGGCCGCCCTCGCCACCATCGTGCGGGCCCTGGTGATGACCGCGACCGCCGACCTCGCCGTCGGTCGTACGGCCGACGAGGTCGATGCCACGGTGTTGACCGCAGCGCTGTGGAAGGCGGCTCACGATGGCATCGACGGCGACGGCATCGATGTTGTGACCCAACAGTCGGTCTCCGCTCGCGGCATGGTCGCCGACCTCGTCGCCGACATCGGTTCAAGCCTGGGGCGGATCGGCGAGCGCGACCACATCGACGCATACCTGTCGCGTCTGTATGAGTTCGGAAACGGCGCATCCCGGCAGCGGGCACTCTTCGCCGAGCACGGCGGCGGATCAGCGATCGCGCAGGCAGCGATGCGTGCGTTCGTCGAGTGACCCGCCGCGGCAGGTGCCATCGCCCGACGATGCGTCCGACCGATACCGGCCACCTGTCACCGAGACACACCACTAGTGTTGCCCTCATGACCAATCCAACTCAGCCCGACACCGACATCGACATCAAGCCCCGCAGTCGCGACGTCACCGACGGGCTCGAGAAGACCGCCGCCCGCGGCATGCTGCGCGCGGTGGGAATGGGTGATGACGACTGGGTCAAACCGCAGATCGGGGTGGGCTCGTCGTGGAACGAGATCACGCCGTGCAATCTCTCGCTCGACCGCCTCGCGAAGGCTGTCAAGGAGGGAGTTCATGCCGCGGACGGATATCCGCTCGAGTTCGGCACCATCTCGGTGTCCGATGGTATCTCGATGGGTCACGAGGGTATGCACTTCTCCCTGGTGTCGCGCGAGGTGATCGCCGACAGCGTCGAGACGGTGATGAACGCCGAACGTCTCGATGGTTCGGTATTGCTTGCGGGATGTGACAAGTCACTACCCGGCATGTTGATGGCAGCGGCTCGGCTCGACCTCGCGAACGTGTTCCTCTACGCCGGCTCCACCTTGCCCGGCTACGCCACGCTCTCGGACGGGGCCGAACGGCAGGTGACGATCATCGACGCGTTCGAGGCTGTCGGGGCGTGCTCGCGCGGGCTCATGAGCCGCGAGGACGTCGACACGATCGAGCGCGCGATCTGTCCCGGCGAAGGCGCATGCGGCGGGATGTACACGGCGAACACGATGGCCAGTGCCGCTGAGGCATTGGGGATGTCGCTACCGGGCAGCGCCGCGCCGCCGGCCCCGGACCGCCGACGCGATCGCTACGCACGCGAGAGCGGCGAAGCCGTGGTGCAGATGCTGCGTCGTGGGATCACCGCGCGTGACATCATGACCCGCGAGGCGTTCGAGAATGCCATCGCCGTGGTGATGGCATTCGGCGGCTCAACCAATGCGGTACTGCACCTGCTGGCCATCGCCAACGAGGCGGAGGTGCCGCTGTCGCTCGACGACTTCGCCCGGATCGGCGCCAAGGTGCCGCACCTCGCCGACGTCAAGCCGTTCGGCAAGCACGTGATGACCGACGTAGATCGGATCGGCGGTGTGCCCGTCGTCATGAAGGCGCTGCTCGATGCCGACCTCTTGCACGGCGACTGTCTGACGGTGACCGGCAAGACCGTCGCGGAGAACCTCGCCGGGATCGCACCCC
Organism: Gordonia aquimaris; assembly: GCF_026262595.1. NCBI lineage: Bacteria > Bacillati > Actinomycetota > Actinomycetes > Mycobacteriales > Gordoniaceae > Gordonia > Gordonia aquimaris. Next base: position 36,728 of record NZ_JAPKFM010000007.1, read on the forward strand.
CCGATCCCGACGGCTTGGTGTTGCGCGCGACCAGCGAGCCGATCCACCCGACAGGTGGTATCACCATCTTGAAGGGTTCTCTCGCCCCGCAGGGTGCCGTGGTGAAGTCGGCGGGTTTCGACTCCGACGTCTTCGAGGGGGTGGCCAGGGTCTTCGATCGCGAACGAGCGGCGATGGATGCGCTCGAAGACGGCACCATCACCGCAGGCGATGTCGTGGTGATTCGCTACGAGGGCCCAAAAGGTGGGCCAGGCATGCGGGAGATGCTCGCCATCACCGGCGCGATCAAGGGTGCAGGCCTGGGCAAAGACGTGCTGTTGATGACCGACGGTCGATTCTCCGGCGGCACCACCGGTCTGTGTGTGGGTCACGTGGCCCCTGAGGCCGTCGACGGAGGGCCGATCGCGCTGGTACGCGACGGCGACCGCATCCGCCTCGATGTGGGTCAGGGCACTCTGGATCTGCTCGTCGACCCCGCTGAACTCACGCGGCGAGCCGAGGACTTCGCTCCGTTGCCGCCGCGGTACACCCGTGGTGTGCTGGCGAAATATTCGAAGCTGGTCACCTCAGCGTCGGAAGGCGCCGTCTGCCGGTGAGGTCGGGTTGACCACGAATCGATGAAACATGATGGTCAATCTGTGTCTTGCTCCGTACCATCGTGACATGCAACTGACCGAGTTGATGGACGACATTCCGTCCACCACCGCCGCAGCACTCGATCTCTTCGACGGGTTGCCCGCAGCCGAGACGGACTTCATGATCGGCACCTGGCATGGCGCCGAACTGCCGACAGAGCATCCGATGGACGGTTTGTTGGCGGCCAGCGGGTGGTGGGGCAAACAGTTCGTGGACGCCGAAACGGTGCATCCGCTGCTGTTTCCCACCCCCGACGGCCGAGCGCTCTGGCCGATGAATCCGGCCCGCGCGTTCAGCGGGGTGCCACTGGCCGCACGGGTGCCGTCGATCACGTCGCTGCCCGTTGCCAAGCCGATCGCCGCCACCCGGCTGTTGTGGCGGGCGCGATCGGGAAAGGCGCGGCTGCGGACCACCCGCTACCGCGGTGTCGACAGCGCCACCATGCTGTACGACCAGCTGCCGATCAACGACGTATTCCGGCAACTGTCGAACGACTCGGTGCTGGGCGCGATGGACATGAAGGGCGCGGATCGGCCGTATTTTTTCGTCCTGCGCCGCAACGCCTCCCTGCCGGTGCGCTGACGCGGCTCGACCCGCGAGCGGCGAGTTCAGTCGAGACAGAACTCGTTGCCTTCCGGATCGGCCATCACGATGTGGCCGCCTTGCATCGGCGGCGCCGGCTCGTGGCGTGCGAGACGCGTGGCTCCCAACGTCTGTAGCCGGCTGCACTCGGCTTCCAGCGCGGCCATGCGCTCCCCCCCCGGCCAGACCCGGCGCGGCGCGCAGATCGAGGTGCAGGCGGTTCTTGCCGGGTTTGGATTCCGGAACGCGCTGGAAGAACACGCGTGGTCCGCGCCCGTCGGGGTCGACGATCCCCGATGCATCGTTGCGACGATCAACCGGGATGCCGAGGGCGTCGCGGGCGGCGTCCCAGGACTCGAAGCCCGGTGGCGGACTCTGAAGCCGATATCCCAGTGCGGCGCTCCAGAAGTCGGCCAGCGCGGCCGGGTCGGCACAGTCGATCGTCACCTGGATTTCCCGGGACATGTCTGTCTCTCTTCCATGATTGCCGGTTCACCGGCCGCCCACGCCATGATTTGCGACGGCCGGCGCGATGCCACCCATCATGCCCCGCGACTCGGACAGCCGGTGTCCGCTATTTCCGCCTCGATCGGTAGCGTTGCGGACATGTTCACGGTGCGCCGAGCGGCGCTGGCCTCCACCCTGCTGCTGACCTTGGCGCTGAGCGCCTGCAATTCCACCGACGACTCCACATCGGAGTCGTCGGCGCAGGCGGCGGCGAGCACCGTCGCGGCGACGAACTGCCCATCGGGCGCGCCGCAGGCATCGGCGTCACCGGCTTGGCAGTTCGACGGAGCGACCGGCTCGATCGCCGTGACCGCACCGACGGAGAACACCGCACCCGGCGTCGAGGTCACCACGCCGTTCTCGGTCGACGAGACCACGGTGCAGACTTTGCAACCGGCCGACGGCGCGATCGTAGCGGACACCGCAACGGTCACGGTTTGCTACCTGGGGGTCAACGGACGTGACGGATCGGTGTTCGACAGCAGCTACGAGCGTGGCGAACCTGCCGAGTTCCCGCTGGACGGAGTGGTGCCCGGCTTCCAGAAAGCAATCGCCGGGCAGAACGTCGGCGCCACCGTCGCGGTCGCGATGACATCGGCGGACGGCTATCCGGCAGGCAACCCGCAAGCGGGTATCGAACAGGGCGACACTTTGGTGTTCGTGATCCAGATCCTCGGCGCACAGAGCTGATCGTCGATCGGCACCGGCCCGCAGCTATCGGTCGGCTTCGGTGCGGGCCAGTTCATCGCGCGCCTCGGTGAGGTGATCTCGCGCACCGTCGAGGACGTCGGAGGCCATGCGACGTTGCTCCTCGGCTGTGTCGACTTGGCGCACAGCGAACCGCAGCTCGGCGTGGCGCCGTTCCAGCTCGGCCCGCAGCCGGTCGAGGTTCTCGGAGAGTTCATCGGCGTGGGCACGTGCCCTGGCCACCTCGTCGTCGCGCTCGGCGAGGGCTGACGCGGCGGATCGTTCGGCGTCCTCGGCTTCCGCGACCGCCCGGCGCGCTCGGTGCAGGCGCCTGCCGGTATCGGCAGCGCTCGGCGAGGGCGGGTCACCACCGGGCTCGTCGACGGCCGGCTCCTCGACGTCCGGTTCCTCTACGGTATCGGGCACCACGAACACCCCGGCCGGACCGAAGCCGCTGTATTCGGTTGCGGTCACCAAACGTCCACGGCGCAGCATCTCGGCGACCTCGTCGTCGGCGACAGCCGCGCGCAGCGACTGCCCCACCTCCCTGATTGCATTGTCGGACAGCATGACCTGCTGCTGCAGCGCACCGCGCCGGATCGCCCCAACACATTCGGCGATCAGATCCTGTCGTCGGTCGGCCAACGCCCGCAGGCGATCTGCCGACGACCGGCGTTGTGCAGCAAGTAGTTCGGCAGCCAGGTCGAGCAACGCCGCCACCCCGTCGGGATCGGTGCGCACCCACTGGTTGATCGCCCAGCCGACCTGGGTGGGCCGCCGCAACGCCGTGATCTCGCGAGCCAGCTCACGATCGCCGGACGCTCTCGCCTCGCGGGCGAGTTCGGTGCGCCGCCGGACGAACTCGCCGGGCGCCAGCCCGTACAGTTCGTCGGTCACCTCGTCGATGGCCATCGGTCGACCCTCGCCCCCGTGGGTATCCGGACGCGCGAACGCTCACCGAATTTCACAAAGCCCCACCGCTGCAGAATCGGTGCGGACGTCTGCTCGGCGTGCACGAGCGCCAACGTGGCACCCCGGGCGCGAGCATCGCGGATACGCTCGGCGATCAGCGCACGGTACACCCCTCGCCGGCGGAAGTCGGAAAGGACCGCAGCACCCCAGAGCCGGGCCACCTCACCAGACAACGAGTACCCGCCCGCTCCGGCAGGGGTTCCCGCGCACAACGCGACGAACAGTCCCGGCGCCCGGTCGTCATCGTGGCCGGACTCCGGGTCGGTCAGTATGGGTGGCGCAAATCCCCACGCGCGCAACGATACTTCTCCGAAAACGGTCCGCGTGTGCAGATCGGTCGCCTTGATACACCGCACATCGTCGGGCGCCTCGACCCCGCCGGCAGGTTCATCGAGGATCATCGCGACCACATCGACCACGGCCACCGTCCGCGCGTCGCGCGCGTCGAGCAGTTCGTTACTCATGCGCTCCAGCGGGCCGGGTCCAACGGTGACCAGAACAGCATGCGCGCCGCGTGTGGTCGCGATCTCGGTGGCGGCGTCGACGATCTCGTCTGCGTCCCGGTGTGGTCCGCGGTAGTTGAGGAGCGTGGCCTCGCCGTCCTGTTCATAGAATTCGTAGCCGTCCACCGTGAAGTACGTGGACCCACTCGGATGCCACGACGATCGCCAAGCGGCGGACTGCGCCAGTATGGCGTCGGGGGTCCACCTCATCGCTTCGGGTTCCACACTCACACCACATGAGTACCGCACCGGCGGCCGCCGGAAAACGGGGCAGCCGCGTCCGGCGCCGCGACGCGCGCTCCGGGCCATTGCCTACCCTGGGCACCATGGGTGTCCAAACACGAGTCAGCGCGTCTCTGGCCACGGCCGCGGTCGTTGGCGCGATCGCTGCGATCCTGGCGCCGCTACTCCCGTTTGCAGGTGTCGGTGCATCGCCGAACGAATCAACGGTTGACCTGCTGATCACCCCGGCCGGATACACCTTCTCGATCTGGAGCGTCATCTACCTGCTGTCGCTGGCGTTCGCCGGGATGGTTGTGCTGACGAGGTCGACGGGCACCGAGGAGCCCGCACGGGTCACCGCCGACGTCAGTGTCGCATTCTTCGGTGCCGCGGTCTGGATCCTGTTCTCCGCCGCCGAGTGGAAGTGGGTCACCTCGATCGTGCTGACGATCATGGCCGTGGCCCTCATCGACGCGGCACGGCTGGTCGCAGGTCCGCGGGATCCCGACGCCCCGTCGTGGCGTGCCGCTCTCACCCGGGTCCTGGTCGGTATCTACGCGGGCTGGGCCACCGCCGCGATGTTCCAGAACTGGGCGTCGGATGCGGCTGATGCGGGCGCTGATGCCGATGCTGCGGGGTGGCAGATCGTCGTGCTCTTGGTGGGAGCGGTTGTCGCGACGATCATCACCCTTTTCCTCGGTGGCGTGTTGATCGGCTTTCCGTTGACGGTGATCTGGGCACTGATCGGCATCATGGTCACCGCGGGCGGTGAAACGCCTGCGGTCACCGCGGTCTGCCTGGCCACGATCTTCGTTCTGGTCATCTCCACCGGGATCTCGATGTACGCGGCACGATTACGCGCCCGCGCCACCTGATCTGGCGCCGACCTCCTTCCGCTCTTCGCGCCGCCCTTGCCGTTCTCCGACGCCCGGCCTCACTTTCGGCGATAGTTAGCCGGAGCAACGATGACGTCGAGGAGGCGGACACATGCCAGTGATGCGAATCATCCGACGGTCCTGTCTGGTGGGCATGTTGGCGCTGCTGATCGCGGGCGTGGTTCTGCCCGCGCCGGTCATCGGCGCCCCGGCGAACCGGGTCACGGCGACGGCAGACGGCCTACGTCTCGATGGCCGCCCGTGGTGGCCATCGGGTCTCGACGCCTACCAGCTCGCCACCGACTGGTCGATCAACACCGGTTGCGGGGCGATGGTCGATCTGGATTCCTACTTCGCCGCGCTTGCACCCCATTCGCTGACGCGCTTCGACCTGTTCGCGCAACTCGCCGTGAACAAGTACACCGGCGCTCTGGACTTCGCCCCGATGGACGCCGTATTCGCCGCGGCGGCTCGCCACGACCAGATGGTGATTCCGGTGCTCGCCGCCGGTGAGGGTGCCTGCGAGAGCGGCCGCTTCAAGGACCACGGCTGGTACGCGACGGGTTGGCGCACCGAGATCGGCGCGGGCGGGCTGACCTTCGAGCAGTGGATGCGCACGGCGGTGCGCCGATGGAAGAACAGTCCGGCACTGGCCGGCTGGGAGATGGTCGGCGAACCGGAGACCAGTATCTGCGGTGACACATCCTGTGGGTGGCAGAGTCGCATCTGCCCGCCGGATGCGGCTCTGGTGTTGCGTTCCTTCTTTGACAACGCCGGTGCGGTGCTGCACCGCGTCCACAGGTCCGGATTGATCTGGGCCGGGCTCGCCGGCGGTGGACAGTGCGGGACGGCCGGGCCGCAATACGAGTATGTGGGCGGTTCCCGCCACCTCGGTGTTCTGGACTACCACGATTACGGCTCAGACGGTGTGCCGCTACCCGGCGACCAGTGGAACGGATTGGCCGAGCGTATACGTCAGGGGGCGGTGCTCGGTAAACCGGTGGCGGTCAACGAGATCGGCCAGTCAGCGGGATCGTGCGCCAGCGCCGCGCAGCGCGCGGCGGATTTCCGGACCAAGGTCACCGGGCAACGCGCCGCCGGCACTGCGACCGCATTGTTCTGGGCGTTCGTGCCCGACCCACGACCCGACCAGTGCACCTACGACATCGGACCCGACGATCCGGCATTCGACCTCGTGGCAGACCTGACCACAGTCGGCCCGTGAGTCCCGCTCACCCGGCTCATATTCGCCCGCGGTCGGGCGCCCATTGACAACGCGGCCGGACCGGCGGTACCAAGCGGAGATGGCGAATGACCCGGCCTTCGGCGCAACCCGGTACGACGAGGTCACCGTGTTGACCTCCGGGCACGGCGGCGCCTATCCCTACGGCAACTCGGTGGTCGTCGAGGGCGCGGAGTCCACGCTGATGATCGATCCATCGCTGGAGATCGATCACGATCCGGTCGGCGCGGACGCGGTGATGATCAGTCACGCCCACGAAGACCACCTGGCCGGGCTGCGACACTTCACCGCGCCGATTCACTGCCACCGCGCCGATGTCGATGCGGTCCGGTCCCTGGACGTGCTGCTCGACGGGTACGGCCTGACCGCGCGTGAAAGAGCAGCCGTTGGCGCGCAGATCGGCGACGAGTTCCAGCTGCCGACCGGGTTCCCGGAGGCAGCCGGCCTCGACGACGGGCATCGGTTCGACCTCGGTGGCGTGAGCGCAACGGTGATTCACCTGCCTGGGCATACCTCCGGTCACTGTGGCGTGCTGGTGGAGCCGACGGGATTTCTCTATGTGGCCGACATCGACCTGACGTCGTTCGGCCCGATGTACGGCGATGTCGGCAGCAGCGTCGAGGACTACCTCCGGTCGATAGCGGTGGTGCGATCCATCGATGCCCGGTGGTACGGCACCTTCCACCAGAAGGGGGTCATCGACGGCGCCGCGGAGTTCCGCCGTCGCCTCGATGCCTATGCGCAGGTCATCAACCGCCGCGACGAGCGGTTGCTGGCGTTCCTCGACCAACCGAGATCTCTCGAGGACATCGTGCGCCACCGCCTCGTCTACCGCCCGCATGTCGATCTGCCCTTCGTCGATGCCGTCGAGCGCCGCACCGCCGAGCTGCACCTCGAACGACTGATCGGCGAGGGCGTCGTCGAGGAATCCGACGGTGTATTCGTCGGGCGCTGAAGCGCACCACCTCGACACGGATAGACGGTCGCACACGGGTCTGCGAAATTCGCGGTCGCACAAGGCGTCGGCGTGGGAGTATCGGCCCATGAGCGATCACACATATCGAGTCATCGAGGTAGTCGGGTCCTCGTCGGACGGCACGGACGCAGCCATCGCCAACGCGATCGCCCGGGTCACCCAGACCACCCGGAATGTCGAATGGTTCGAGGTCGTGAGCACGCGCGGACACGTCGTGGATGGGGCCATCGCGCACACGCAGGTGACGCTGAAGGTGGGCTTCCGGATCGAATCCGGAGACGCCCTGGGCTGACGTCTCAATTCGAGACATCTCCGCCGAAAACTTGACTCATTCCAGAAAACGGGCATGATGGTTCGCGTGCCATCACAGAAAGATCACGTAAGACGTTTGCGTGAGGTCGATTTGCGGGTGACCCGCCCGCGTCTCGCCGTTCTCGATGCGGTGTGCGCACATCCCCACGCCGACACCGACACGATCGTCGGTGCAGTCCGCAGAGGATTGCCAGACGTCTCGCGTCAGGCGGTCTACGACGTTCTTCGCGCGTTGACGACCGCAGGCCTGGTGCGGCGAATCCAACCGTCCGGCCACGTCGCTCGCTACGAGTCACGGGTCGGCGACAACCATCATCACGTCATCTGCCGATCCTGCGGGATCATCGGCGACGTCGATTGCGCCGTCGGGGAGGCACCCTGCCTCACGCCGTCGGAACACCACGGCTTCATTCTCGACGAGGCCGAGGTCATCTACTGGGGACTCTGCGCCGAATGCGCAGCCGCTCCTGCTTCGGGGTCACAGCCGTGATCACAGCCCGAATCACTCTCTCCTGAAAGGTTTGTCGTGACTGAGGAAAACCCCGCCCACGCCACCGAACACCCACCGATCGCCGAAGCCAACACCGAGGCCGCCGACAAGGGCTGCCCGATGCGCATCAAGCCGCCGGTCGAGGGTGGCGGCAACCGGGACTGGTGGCCGAACCAGCTCAACCTGAAGCTGCTCGCGCACAACCCGGACGTGGTCAACCCCCTCGACGCGGGCTACGACTACGACGCCGCGCTGCAGACCCTCGACGTCGAAGCACTCAAGGCCGACCTCGCCGACGTGATGACGACCTCGCAGTCGTGGTGGCCCGCCGACTTCGGTCACTACGGCCCGCTGTTCATCCGGATGTCGTGGCACGCCGCGGGCACCTACCGCGTCGAGGATGGTCGCGGCGGTGCCGGATCGGGCATGCAGCGGTTCGCACCGCTGAACAGCTGGCCCGACAACGCCAGCCTCGACAAGGCACGTCGTCTGCTGTGGCCGGTGAAGAAGAAGTACGGCAAGGCCGTCTCGTGGGCCGACCTGCTGGTCCTCGCGGGCAATGTCGCGCTGGAATCCATGGGGTTCAAGACCGCAGGGTTCGCCTTCGGCCGTCCGGACGAGTGGGAGCCCGAAGAGGTCTACTGGGGCCCGGAGGCCGAGTGGCTCGGCGACAGCCGCTACAGCGGTCAGCGGGATCTGGAGAACCCCCTCGCCGCCGTGCAGATGGGCCTCATCTACGTGAATCCGGAAGGCCCCAACGGTAATCCGGATCCGCTGGCGGCTGCGGTCGACATCCGCGAGACGTTCGGCCGGATGGCCATGAACGACGTGGAGACCGCTGCGCTCATCGTCGGTGGACACACCTTCGGCAAGACCCACGGCAACGGCGACGCCGAACTCGTGGGCCCCGAACCCGAGGCCGCGCCCATCGAGCAGATGGGTCTGGGCTGGGTGAATCCACAGGGGACCGGTGTCGGCGCCGACGCCATCACCAGTGGACTCGAGGTCACCTGGACCAACACCCCGACCCAGTGGGACAACAGCTTCCTGGAGATCCTGTACGGCTACGAGTGGGAACTCACCAAGAGTCCGGCCGGCGCCAACCAGTGGAAGCCGAAGGATGCAGCCGGCGACGGGACCGTCCCGAATGCGTTCGGCGACGGCAAGACCCATCCATCGATGCTGACCACCGACCTGTCCATGCGGATGGATCCGGGCTTCGAGAAGATCACTCGGCGGTGGCTCGAGCATCCCGAGGAACTCGCCGACGAATTCGCCAAGGCGTGGTTCAAGCTGCTGCATCGTGACATGGGTCCGGCTATCCGCTACCGCGGACCGCTGGTGCCGGCCGAGACCTACCTGTGGCAGGACAATGTCCCCGCACATGAGGGTCCGACGCTTTCGGACGCCGACGTCGACTCCCTCAAGTCCCAGTTGCTCGACTCGGGTCTGAGCATCGCACAGCTCGTCTCGACGGCGTGGAAGGCGGCATCGTCGTTCCGCGGCAGCGACTTCCGGGGAGGCGCCAACGGCGGACGCATCCGTCTGCAGCCGCAGGCCGGCTGGGAGGCCAACGAACCCGAGGAGCTCGCGCAGGTGATCAGCACTCTCGAGCGGGTCCAGGAGAGCTTCAACGCCGAGGCCGGTGCCAAGGTGTCGTTCGCCGACCTGGTGGTGCTCGGTGGCGTGGCAGCCGTGGAAAAGGCCGCGAAGGACGCCGGCGTGGACATCACCGTCCCCTTCACTCCGGGCCGCACCGATGCGACCCAGGAGATGACCGACGAGGAGTCGTTCGCCTACCTGGAGCCCAAGGCCGACGGATTCCGCAACTACGAGGGCAAGGCCAGCGAGCTCCCCGCCGAGTACCGGCTGCTGGACCGCGCGAACCTGCTGACCCTCTCGGCTCCCGAGATGACCGTGTTGGTCGGCGGTCTGCGCGTGCTCGGCGCCAACTACAAGGGTTCGTCGCTCGGCGTGCTCACCGAGACACCGGGCCGTCTGACGAACGACTTCTTCGTCAACGTGCTCGACATGAGCACCGACTGGTCGGCATCGCCTGCCGACGACGGAACCTACGTGGGCAAGGACCGTGACAGCGGCGCCACCAAGTGGACCGGCACCCGTGCCGACCTCGTCTTCGGCGCGAACTCGCAATTGCGGGCCATCGCCGAGGTGTACGCCGAGGACGACGCGTCGGAGAAATTCGTCAAGGACTTCGTCGCCGCGTGGGACAAGGTGATGAACCTGGACCGGTTCGACGCCTGAGTCGCGTCCTTTTGATTCGACGCTGCTGCCCTCCGGCGATGCCGGAGGGCAGCAGCGTTTCACCCGTCGCTGGGAGCCGACCTTTGCTCGGCTCCCAGCTCACGACGGCGCCGGGTCACCCCGGTAGGCCTCCCGATGCACTGCGTCGGCGAGTGGGCGCCGGGTACGCCAACCGAACCGTTCGAGGTCGGGAACGGTCTGCAACTGCGTGACCGGACCCAGACAGAGCCAGGCCACCACATCCACGGTCGGCGGCACGCCGATCAGGCCGCGCAGGAACTCCGGGCGATAGAACGAGACCCAGCCGACCCCGAGGCCCTCCGCCGTCGCCGCCAGCCACAGGTTCTGGATCGCCAACCCCACCGACAGACGCCCGGTCTCGTCGATGGTGTGCCGCCCGAGCACGTGCGCGCCACCCCGATTCGACTGATAGGTCACCACCACCCCGGTCCCAGCCTGTTCGATGCCCTCGACGACGATCGGCCCGAAGGTGGCCGCCCGCTCGGCCGGCAACGAGCGCGCGAAGTCCGCCCGACACCCCGATACGTGTTCGGCGAACAGTGACAGGACTGTTCGATCCTGGATCACCACGAAGTCCCACGGCTGGGTGTTGCCCACGCTCGGCGCGCAGTGCGCCGCTTCGAGCACCCGCCACAGCTGCGCCTCGCCCACCAAGCTGCCGTTGAACTCACTGCGCACATCACGCCGCCGCGCGATCGCCTCGTAGACGTCCATCTGCTCCCCTCTGCTGCTCTGGCCGCAACCAACCAACCACGCATCGTCGGGTGCCTGCCCGGCGACACGCTGAGCCTGTGCCACCATGGGCTCGTGGCCACTCGATGGGATGACACGAACGCGCCCAAGGGCGACGAGTACGACCAACGGTGGCAGCATTTGTCGGCCTCGGGCCAGAACGTCCACGGCGAGGCCGATCTCGTCGAGGCGCTGTTGGCCGAACACGGCGGCCAACGCGTGCTCGACGCAGGCTGTGGCACCGGGCGGGTGGCGATCGAGTTACGGCGGCGTGGCTTCGCCGTGGTGGGCGTGGACGCCGATGACACCATGCTGGCCACCGCACGCCGCAACGGGCCCGACGTCGCCTGGGTGCTGGCAGACCTCGTCGATCTCGATGCCCATGTGGACAGCGAGTTCGACGTCGCACTGCTCGCCGGCAACGTGATGATCTTCGTCGATCCGGGGACCGAGAGCACCGTCCTGGCGCAACTCGCCGAGCGACTCGCGCCCGGAGCTCTGCTCGTCGCCGGATTCAGCCTGCGCGACGACCGACTGTCGCTGTACGACTACGACCGGCTCGCGGCGCACAACGGTTTCGAGTTACACGCCCGCTGGTCGACCTGGGAGCGCGATCCGTTCGGCGCAGACTCCGACGAGGTGAACGCGGACGTGGACTACGCCGTCTCCGTACACCGCCGACGCTGACGATCACGCCCCGATCGTGGGGAATCCGTTACCTTTCTCGCCCAGCATCTGTTCCCGGCAATGGCTATGCTGGCGCTTTCCACTCGGCGCCGAGATCTGGTTCCGAACGGAACGGCAAGTGACTCGGCAACCGTCGATTCAGCCGCGGACGGACAGGAGCGTCGATGACCGCAGATCTGAGTCCGGATGCCGTCGGGCCGTCCACCGCGGGCGGTCACATCCGGTTGACCTCGCACAGCGGCGGGCTTGACGCGCTTCCGATCCGGTGGGGCGCTGCCACCGCCGCGGACCGCGGACCGCTCGTTGGCACGACGTCGCGGCGTTCGCACCGCAATGTGATCGGCACACACAGCGGTTCCTACAGCGTCTATCGCGCACTTGCCGTCGCCGCCGGGGCGTTGTCGCGCGAGCATCGGGCCGACCTGACCGACACCGCACCCACCGACGTCGTCGGCCCGTATCCGCAATGGTCGGATCCGGCGCAGATCGTCAGCCTCGACCCGTGGGGTGCACTCACCGCCGACGTCTTCGCCGAACATCTGGCCGCCGGACACGACATCCGTCCCACCATCGCGATCACCAAGGCACACGTCATCCTGCCCGAGGTGGCCGACGCGATCGCCAAGGGCCGTCTGCGTCCCGACGGGCGCCACCTGCTCGACACCGGCGCCGCACTGGTCACCAAGGCCGCCGTCGAACCGGTCTGGTATCTGCCCGGGGTCGCGCGTCGATTCGGCTGTACCGAAGCAGATCTCCGGCGTGTCCTGTTCGAGGAGACCGGGGGCATGTACCCGGAGCTGGTGACCCGCTCCGACCTGGAGGTTTTCCTGCCGCCGATCGGTGGGCAGACGCTCTATATCTTCGGTCGCGCAGCCGATCTCGCCGACCCCGACGTCGAGCTCACGGCCCGCGTACACGACGAGTGCAACGGTTCGGACGTGTTCGGCTCCGACATCTGTACCTGTCGTCCGTATCTGACGCACGCGATCGAGGAATGCATCCTCGGCGCGCAGCGAGGCGGGGTGGGGCTGGTCGCCTACTCGCGCAAGGAAGGCCGCGCACTCGGCGAGGTCACCAAGTTCCTCGTGTACAACGCCCGCAAGCGTCAGGCCGGTGGGGACACCGCCGATCAGTACTTCGCCCGGACCGAATGTGTTGCCGGAGTGCAGGACATGCGATTCCAGGAGCTGATGCCCGATGTGCTGCACTGGCTGGGCATCCGCAAGATCCACCGCTTGGTGTCGATGAGCAACATGAAGTACGACGCGATCACCGGCTCCGGAATCGAGGTCGGCGAACGCGTCAACATCCCCGATGAACTCATCCCCGCCGACGCCCAGGTGGAGATCGACGCCAAGATGGCGGCCGGCTACTTCACCCCCGGCCAGGTGCCGGATTCGACCGAACTCGGCAAGGCCAAGGGACGAGGACTGGACAGATGAGCGTCGACGTGTCGGGGCGGACCGGTGCGGGACCGACCGCGCCGGACACTCTGCGGTCCACGCGAGCCATCCGGGACCGCGCCGCCCAGTTGACCGAACGGGCGCGTCGCGGCGAATCATCGTGGTTCACCGTCGACGACGCCGCGCTCGCGGCCGCGGCAGCACTGGTCGCCCGTGTCACGCGTCGCCGCTACCCCGCCCTCGACATCCCGTTCCACAGCCGGTGGCGGCATTTCGAGGCCGGCGGAGTCGACCGAACGGCGATGCTGCGGGCCCGGTTGGACGACGATCAGGCCGAGCAGGCCCGTGCCCTGATCGATCTCGCCGTCGTCAGCGTTCTGCTCGACGCCGGCGCGGGTCCGGACTGGTCCTTTCTCGAATCAGACACGGGGATGCGGGTCACACGTTCGGAAGGCCTCGCGGTGGCGGGGTGGCATGCGTTCGTCGGTGGTGTGTTCTCGGCCGATCCGGATCAGCCCCTGCGGGTCGACGCGACGCGGCTGTCAGAGTTGACCGTCGCAGGTCTTGCGGCCGCGTTTCAGGCCGATGAGACCAATCCCCTGGTCGGGGTCGACGGTCGCGTCGAGTTGTTACGCCGCCTCGGGACCGCCCTGACCGCCCACCCGGACGTCTTCGGCGAGCACCCTCGTCCGGGGCACCTCTACGACGCGCTGGTGAGTTCACCGCGGACCGATGTCGATGCGCACGCGATCCTGTCGCTGCTGTTGACCACCACATCCGGTATCTGGTTGTCGGACAACGTTCTCGACGGCGTTGCGCTCGGTGACTGTTGGCGCCACGACGCGGTGCGGGGTGAGGGATCGTCGGATGGCTGGATGCCGTTTCACAAGCTGAGCCAGTGGCTGACGTACTCCCTGCTCGAACCCTTCGAGTGGTCGGGCCACCGCGTCGGCGGCATGGCAGAGCTGACGGCGTTGCCCGAGTACCGCAATGGCGGCTTGTTGCTCGACACCGGGGTCATCAGTCTGCGAGATCCCGCCGATGCACACCGGCGTCGACAGGTCGGTGACGAACTCGTCGTCGAATGGCGCGCGCTCACCATCACCTTGATCGACGAGCTCGCGTCGCTGGTGCGTCTCGAACTCGACGTGGACGACACCCGTCTGCCGTTGGCGTGTGTGCTCGAGGGCGGCACGTGGGCCACGGGCCGCGAGCTCGCCGGGGAGCTCCGATCGGGCCTCCCACCGCTCGACATCGCCAGTGACGGCACTGTTTTCTGACCCGAAGGACCTGACATGGACGACGTCGTTCTGATCGATCACCCACTGGTGCAGCACAAACTGACCCTGCTGCGACGTAAAGACACCTCCACCAATGACTTCCGGCGGTTGCTGACCGAGATCTCCACGTTGATGGCCTACGAGGTGCTGCACGACATTCCCATGCACCCGATCACCATCGATACCCCGCTGGAGACGATGACAGCCAACGTCATCGACGGCAAAAAGGTGGTGTTCGCGTCGATCCTGCGTGCCGGTACGGGCATCGTCGACGGCATGCTGACCGTGGTGCCCGGCGCCCGTGTCGGACACATCGGCCTCTACCGGGATCCGAAGACCCACATCGCGGTCGAATACTACTTCAAGATGCCCGGTGACCTCGCCGAACGCGATGTCGTCGTAGTCGATCCGATGTTGGCAACCGGCCACTCGGCCGTCGCGGCCGTGGATCGGATCAAGGAGTATGCACCGCGATCGATCAAGTTCGTCTGCCTGCTGACGTGCCCGCAGGGTGTCGAGACCCTGCAGGCCGCGCACCCCGACGTCCGCATCTTCACCGCGGCCGTCGACCGGGAGCTCGACGACAACGGATACATCGTGCCGGGTATCGGTGACGCCGGAGACCGCATCTTCGGCACGACATGACGTGAGTGCATCGGTGTTCGACGCGGGCTGGTCACGTCGGCAGATGCCAGGCGACCGCAGCGCCCACCGCGCCGGTGGCGTTGAGCGCCCAGTGCAGCGCGACCGGCGCCAACAGGCTCGTCGTGCGGTGCCGCAGCCATCCGAACACCAGCCCGGCAGCGCTGGTCGCCGCGACGGCGCCCAGCACACCCGCGATTCGTCCCGGCGTACCTGACCCGAGCATTCCGCTGAGCCCCTCGTTGCCCGCGGTGAGCCCCAACGACGACGTGACATGCCACATCCCGAACGCGAGTGCACCAAGTGTGAGTGTCCACCGCACACCGAACACTCGGCCGAGGCTGCCCTGCAGCACCCCGCGGAACATCAGCTCCTCAGGTAGAACCGTCTGCAACGGGATCGTCACCAGCGCGGCAAACGCTGCCGCGGTAGCGCTGTCGAAGCGGTCCGACAAGAAGAACTGCCGGGTGGCCGGGATCGCGACGGCCACCGAGACGATTGCGAAGACCACCACCACTGCGGCGACGGCGTAGGGGATCCCGGCACGCAGTTCGGTTCGACTCAGCCCCATCTCGCGCCATCCCAGCCCCGCCAGCCGCCCACCGAGCACCAGCAGGATGGCGGCGACCGGTACCGCCAGCGCCAATGCCGCACCGGGACCGAAGTGGGCGAGCAGGTTGACCGCGACCAACGCCCCCACGACGCCGACCACCAGCAGGATGGATCGCGTCCGCGGCGCAGTCACGTCGGCACTCTCTCCCATTCCTGTGCCCCCATTCCCTGTGCCCTCATGTCGTCGCCGGTGTGAACGCGGCCGAGCCGTCACCGGTCGGGCGAGACGCCACCGATGTCGCCGCTGAGATAGTTGTCGATGGTCGGGCCCACCCATCGGCTCAGTTCGGTGGCAGATGCATCGGCGATACCCGGCACCTTCATCACATAGCGGGCAAGGATCAACCCCAACATCTGCGACATCACCATCGCCACCCGCCGATCGCTGTCGTCGGTGGCCACGAACTCACCGAGCGCGGCGGTCGCCACGCCCCGAATGAACTCGCGGAGCCGGTCGGCGATCTGCTCGTGGGTCACCGCGACGCGCAACAACGCCACCGCACGAGCGCGCTGCTGCGGGTCACGTTCCCAGAAATCGATGACGCGGTGCACGAACTCGCGTCCCACCGAAGAGTCGGTGTCGGCGATACCGTCGAACACCGCGGCCACGTTCACCTCGGGGCGCAGGGCTGCCACCAGCAGATCGCTCTTGGTACCGAAATAGTGATGGATGAGAGCCGGATCCACTCCGGCACGCCGTCCGATTGCCCTCATCGTGGTGCGTTCGAAACCGCTCTCGGAAAAGAGTTCGCGAGCGGTGGTGAGAATGCGCTGACGATTGTCCACGGTCGGATCGAGTTTCGGTCGACCGGGGCCACGTGCCGACGTCATCGGGACCGGGCGAGGACCAGCATCCGTTCCTCGATCGTGGCCGCGACCGGTGTGATCTCGGCGTCGACGCCGGCATCGGACAAGGCGGAAGTGATGGTCGCCGGTTCGGTGTCGGGTACTCGAATCGCCGTGCCGTCCAGTATCACCGGGATGTCGGCGGCATTGAGCACGGCAAAGGTGTGAGCCCAGTCGGCCGTGTGTACCGCGACCGCACGTGTGTCACCGATGATGTCGTTCTCGCTTCCCGAGGCGACGAGTCGGCCGCCGGCCATCAGCAGCAGGCGATCACATTGCTGTGCTTCCTCCATGTAGTGGGTGGTGACCAGGACCCCCACCCCGCGGTCGGCTTGTCCACGGATGGTGTCCCACAGTTCGGCCCGCGACAGTGCGTCCACGCCGGATGTCGGTTCGTCGAGGACGAGCACCTCGGGCTCGTGGGCCAAGGCAACCACAAACGCCGCCTGCCGTTGCGCTCCCAGCGCCAGGTCGCCGACCAGGGTGTCGCGGAAGTCGTGCAACGTCACCGGGATCTCGGGGACCGCCGTGTCGTATGCCCCGGCACTGAAGGACAGGTTCTCCGCCACCGTGAGATCGCGATACAGACCCAGGTTCTGTGGGACGTAGCCCATCCGCGCGCGGTGCGCACGATCGGGTGGACCACCGAGGAGTTCCACCGCGCCCTCGGTGGGGGCCAACAACCCCAGCAGCAGCCGGATCAAGGTGGTCTTGCCGGCGCCGTTGGCGCCGAGTAGACCCACCACCTCCCCCGGCCGCACGGCCATCGTCACCGCGTCGACCGCGGTGAAGTCGCCGAACCGACGGGTCGCCGACTGCGCACGGAGTATCTCGTCGCCCGTCATACCGGAGCCTCCTGATGCCGCCGCGTCATCGACAACGCGATGACGATGTCTTCCAGATCCGGCGTGACGACTTCGGCGTCGGAGTCCGGCGGCCCGTCCGGCCAGTACTCACGGCGCTGCCGCCCTCGACGCCACGACCAATCCGGCCGCGTCGGCGTGGTCGTCGCGGTGATCGTGCCCGTGAAGCCGGCACGAACGTCGTCGTACGACCCAGTCGTCAGGGCCCGCCCCCGGTCGAGGACCACCAGTTCACTCGCACGCTCAGCCTCGTCGAGGTATGTCGTCGACATCAGCACGGCGGCACCGTCGGCAGCAGCCTCGGAAATCATTCGCCACAGGTCGATTCGACTCACCGGATCGACCCCGGTACTCGGTTCGTCGAGGACCAGCAATTCGGGGCGGTGCTGCATCGCCATGGCGGCACCGAGTTTGCGTCGCATCCCTCCGGACAGTGCCGACGCCTGCCGATCGGCCGCGATCCGGAGTCCGGCCCGGTCGATGAGGTCCTCGCGACGCTCGGCGAGCGCGTTGCCGGTGAGTCCGTAGATGCCGCCGACGAAGTCGAGATTCTGCCGCACAGTCAGTGCCGCCCAGCTGCCCGGACCTGCGGACAGATATCCGATCTGCTCCTTGGCCGGCGCCTCGACGATCCCGCTGTCCGGTGCTGTCTCACCCACCAGGGTGCGCAGCAGGGTGGTTTTGCCGGCTCCGTCACCGCCGACGAGCGCGACCACCTGACCGGGCTTCACCTCCACGCTGACGTCGGCGAGGGCGGTGGTCGCGCCGAAGGTCACGGTCACCGACCGGGCTGCCGCGCTCATGCGACCTCCGCACCGGTCGAATCGGCCGAGGGCTTGTTTTTCGGCGGCACAGACCTTGACACGTCGGGGGCCAGATCGCGACGGAAACGCAAGGTCGCCGCGGTGAACACGACGATAGCCATCACCGTCAGCACCACCAGGGGAACCCAGAGCGACCCGATCGGCGCGTCGCGCAGCATCACCCCCTGCGAGATCATCGTGAAGTAGGTCAACGGCAGCAGATAACCGATCCAGCGCACGCCCGCCGCCATGGCGTCGAGCGGAAAGATCATGCCGGACAACAGTATCTGCGGCATCAGAAAGAAGAATGCAGTCTGGATGGCCTGGCCGGTCGTCTGCGAGATCGTCGAGATCAACACCCCGAGACCGAGCACGACGAACAGGAATATGCCTGCCCCGAGAGCAAAGACGAACACATTGCCGTTGAACGGTACGTCGAACAGCACCATGCCCAGCACGGTCACCACGATCATGTCGATCGCGGCGAGGATGAAGTAGGGCACGATCTTGCCCAAGATCACCTGACTCGGCGCAATCGGCATCACCGCCAACTGTTCGAGCGTGCCCGCCTCTCGTTCGCGTACCAACCCGATACTGGTGATGATCGTGCCGATGAAGGTCAGAATGAGGCCGATGATGGCCGGGACCATCACCCACGACGTCTTGAGATCCGGGTTGAACATCACCTCGGTGTCCATCTGCCCGCCGAGTTTGTTCAGGATCGACACCGTCGACTGCGCGGCGAACAAGTTGGAGCCGTCGACGTATGCGGTGGGTTGATCTCCTGGGCCACCGGTGACCACGGCCACGTCGACCTTGTTCTCGCGCAACATGTCCTGCGCCTGCGTCACGCCGTCAGCGGTGGCGGTCTCGGTGACGTCGAAGTAGGGCGGCAAGGCGGTGGTGACCTGGTCGGCAGAGGGACCGACCACCGCGGTCTGCACCGACGACACGTAAAAGTTGGCCGCGTAGCCGAAGATCACCAGCAACAGCAGCGGCAGTGCGATCAACATCGCCAGCGTGCGACGGTCGCGCCGCAGTTCGCGAAATTCCTTGAGGATCATTGCGCGCATACAGCGAGCGTATGACCTCCCACAGGCGAGGTCAACGCTTGTTGAATAAACTGCCCCGAACTGCGGGAGCAGCCGCCTCGGCCCGGGCGCGACCGAGCCGAGGCGGGGCGGCGACAGATCAGTTGTGCGGGACGTCGGCGGTGAGCCCGCCGTCCATCACGAACTCGGATCCGGTTGCATACGAGGACTCGTCGCTGGCGAGGAACACTACGAACGTCGCCACCTCGCTGGACTCGGCAGGCCGCCCCAGCGGGGTTTTCACGATGTCCTCGGGCAGCCCCTCCGTCATCGGCGTGCGGATCATGCCCGGATGGATCGAGTTGACCCTGATGTTGTGTGGGGCCAGTTCCAGCGCAGCCGATTTCGCGAGTCCGCGCACACCCCACTTGCTGGCGACATAGCCGTGCGCCCACGGACTGCCGCGCAAACCCTCGACAGACGACACGTTGATGATCGAACCACCTCCGGCCGCGATCATCGGTTCCACCGCCGCCTGCATACCAAGGAAGGTTCCGGTCAGGTTGACGTCGAGGATCTGCTGCCATTTGTCGAGGCGAAACTTCTGCAACGCGGCACCGTTCACGATTCCCGCGTTGTTCACCAGGACGTTGAGCTTGCCGAAGTCGCCGGTCGCCGTCGCCACGGCCGCCGACCAATCGTCGGGGGAAGTGACATCGAGATGCACATAGCGAACCGCATCCCCGAGTTCGTCGGCCAACGCCTTCCCCTCGTCGTCGAGGATGTCGCCGATCACCACCTTCGCACCTTCGTCGACGAGCATGCGCGCGTGTGCCGCACCCATGCCCCGCGACCCACCGCTAATCAAGGCAACTTTGTCTTCAACACGTCCCATGGCGAGAGAGACTACCTGGTCAACAGGCAAATGAGAACAGGTTCTACCCAACTGCCCACGCCTCGTGTTCTACTGTTGGACAGTAGTCCGGACAATTGTTCACCTGACCAGGGCAAGGAGAGTTCGATGACGATTCGAGTGGGTCATGTCGGAACCGGGAACGTCGGCCGGCTCGCATTGCGACAGCTGATCGATGACGCGCGATTCGAGCTCGTGGGCCTGTGCGTGTCGGCCGCGGAGAAGGTGGGCCGGGATGCCGCCGAGCTGGCCGGGTCGGAGCTCGCTCCGACCGGAGTGATCGCCACCGACGATCTCGACGCGGTGATCGAAGCCCAACCCGACTGCGTGGTCTATTGCGCCATGGGTGACACCCGGCCGATCGAGGCCTTCGACGACTGCCTGCGAATCCTCGAGGCCGGCATCGATGTGGTCGGTTCGGCCCCCAACACGCTCCAGTTCCCGTGGGGAGTGATGCCCGACAAGGCGATTGCGAAGCTCGAGACGACCGCCAACCGAAACGAGGCGAGCATTTTCATCACCGGTGTCGACCCGGGCTTCGCCAACGACCTGATCCCGTTCGCACTGGCGGGAACCTGTCAGCGGATCGAGCAGATCCGGTGTATGGAGATCGCCGACTACGCGACCTACGACGGCGCCACCGTGATGTTCGACGTGATGGGTTTCGGCAAACCGATGTCCGAGACACCGATGCTGTTCCTACCCGGCATCCTCGCCCTGGCCTGGGGAACCACGATTCGGCAGCTCGCCGCGGGCCTGGGTATCACCGTGGACGACATCGTCGAGAAGTATGAGGACGAGGCGGCGCCCGAGGCGTTCGACATCGCGTCCGGGCACATCGAGCAGGGCACGCGCGCTGCGGTGCGGTTCGAGATCGTCGGCATGGTCGAGGGACGCCCGGCCATCGTGGTGGAGCACGTGACCCGGCTACGCGAGGATCTGGGCGTCGAGTGGGCCCGACCCGCGCAACCCGGCGGGTGCTACCGGGTCGAGATCGTCGGCGAACCGTCCTATCGAGTCGACATCTGTCCCACCAGCGAGCACGGCGATCACAATCACGCCGCCATCGTCGCCGCGGCCGGTCGTATCGTCAACGCGATTCCTGCGGTGGTCGACGGTCCGTCGGGCATCCGGACCACACTCGATCTACCGCTGATCACCGGAGCGGGTACGTTTCTCGGCGCGGCTCCGCTGAACGCTTGAGAACTCAGCGACCCACGACAAGGTCGGTCACCGCCCGGTAGCGACGATAGGTTGCCGGGTCCGCGTGCGGCACTTCGCGTCGTTCGGTGGGCACCGGCCAGCGAGGCAGGACTCCGGTCAGCGCCCACGCGGCCTGGCGGGCGGCACCTCGTGCCACGTACTCCCCCGGCTCCGGCAGATGCACGGCACGGCCGAACAATCCCGGCGCGATTTCGCGGACCGCCGCCGACCGGGCGCCACCCCCGACCATCACGATCCGGTCGACGTCGACCCCCTGTCGACTGATGAGGTCCAGGCAGTAGACCAGCGAGCAGAGCAGTCCCTCGACGGATGCGCGCGCCACATTTGCCGGCGTCCAGTTGTCGGCGGTGATGCCGGCCAGCGAGCCCGTCGCATCAGGCAGATTGGGGGTCCGCTCGCCCGCGAGGTACGGGACCATGGTGAGGCCGTCGGCGCCGGGCTCGGCCGACAGCGCGAGCGCGCCGAAGTCATCGAGCCCCACGCCCAGCATTCGAGCGGCGGCCGCCAACACCGGTGCGCCGTTGAGGGTGCACACGAGCGGCAGCTGCCGTCCGCTGGCATCGGCAAAGCCGGCGACGAGTCCAGACGCGTCGCGCGGCGGCGTCTCGGTAACCGCACTCACCACCCCCGACGTACCCAAGGAGACGATGCAGTCCCCCGCCGATGCCATCAAACCCAGTGCGGCAGCGGCATTGTCGCCGGCCCCGGCGCCGATAACGCAGCCGTGCGCGGTGACCCCAGCAGTCTCTGCGGGCCCCAGCACCCTGGGCAGCATCGGCCGGCGACCGCCGAAAGCGACGTCGAACACCTCGTCGCAGTAGTCTCCCGTCGCCGCGGAGTAGTAGCCGGTTCCGGATGCGTCGCTGCGGTCGGTGCGCAGTTCCGCCAGATCCGTGGCGCCGAGCAGGCGCCACGTGAGCCAATCGTGCGGCAGGCACACCGCAGCCGTCGCATCGGCCACCTCCGGTTCGTTGTCGGCGACCCAGCGCAGTTTGCTGGCGGTGATCGAGGCCACCGGCACCACCCCGACGCGGTCCGCCCAAGTCGATGCGCCACCGAAGTCGCCGATCAGGGTCCTCGCGCTCGACGCGGATCGGTTGTCGTTCCACAACAGCGCGTCACGCAGCACCGCACCGTCGCGGTCAAGGCAGATCAGCCCGTGCTGTTGCCCCGCGATGGACAGGGCCGACACATCGTCGATCCCGCCGGCTGTGGCGATGGCATCCTGCAGGGCCTTCCACCAGTGCTCGGGATCGACCGCGGTGCCCGGCGGGTGCGCTGCCGCACCCGTCCGCACGACGTGTCCACTGTCGGCGTCGCAGATCACGACCTTGCACGACTGCGTCGAGGAATCCACGCCGGCCACCAACGTCATGCGAGCAGTCCCGCCAGGGTGTCCCGGGCGCCGTCGCGGCGCAGCGACTCCAGCGCAGCCAGATACGGTTTGGTGAACCGCTCTTCCCCGGCGAGGTCGCCGAACAGCGCACGGTCGGACACGAATGCCAATGGTTCGGTGCGTGATCGTCGGGCCGCCCGGATGAGCTGCGCCGCCAGCGGATCGACGACGCGGATCTCGTCGCCGTGCTCGTCCACAGCTTCGGCGTAGCGCGTCCACGATGCGACCACGGCTGCCGCCAGCGGTACGTCGCCGCCAGCGGCGAGCCGGTCCCGGATCACCGGCACCAGCCATTTCGGAATGCGGTCGGACGAGTCCTGACACAGCCGCGCGATGGTGTCGGCGATGGACGGGTTGCCGAACCGGGCGATCAGGGTCTCGGTGTAACTGTCGAGGTCGACGCCGGGAACCGGCGCCAGAGTGGGCCGCCCCTCCTGAGACATGTAGCGCCGCAACAGTTCCGTGATGAGCGGATCGGCGGTCGCCTCGTGCACATAGCGGTACCCCATGAGATATCCGAAGTAGCACAGGGCCTGATGTCCCGCGTTGAGCAACCGCAGTTTCATCAGTTCATACGGGGTGACGTCGTCCACGATCTGCACCCCGACCGTCTCGAGCGCGGGGCGACCCATCGAGAACGCGTCCTCGAGCACCCACTGGGTGAACGGCTCGGCGACGACCGGCCAGCGATCGTCGATGCCGGTACGTGCGAACACCTCAGCCCGCAATTCGGGCGGTGTCGCGGGAGTGATCCGGTCGACCATGGAGTTCGGAAAGCGGGTGTGCTCGGTGATCCAGTCGGCCAACTGAGGATCCTTCGCCCGGGCGTAGGCGAGGAAGGTCGCCCGTGCCACGTGTCCGTTACCCGCGATGTTGTCGCACGACATCACCGTGAACGATTCGAGGCCTCGGTCACGTCGACGTCGCAGTGCCTCGGTGACGAGCCCGAACACGGTGCGCGGCACCGCATCGTCGGACAGGTCGGCGACGATGTCGGGGTTGGTGAGGTCAAATTCGCCGGTGGACGGCGAGAAGTTGTATCCGCCCTCGGTGACGGTGAGCGAGACGATTCGGGTCTCGCCAGCGGCCAGCCGCTCGATGACTCGCTCGGGATCGTCGGGGGCGAACAGGTAGTCCACGACGGCGCCGAGGACGGAGGTTTCCACCTGTCCGTCAGGATGCTTGAGGGTCAATGTGTACAGACCGTCCTGCGGCACCAGCGCATCGCGCATCGCGGCGTCGGCCGGGCGTACCCCGACGCCGCAGATTCCCCAATCGGCCGCGTTCGTGGGGTCTTTCGCGAGCAGGCGGTCGAGGTACATGGCCTGATGTGCTCGGTGAAAGCCGCCGACGCCGAAATGCACGATTGCGCATCGCTTCGGCCGACAGTCGTGATCAGGGGTCGGTACCGTGTCGATCGTCGCGAGGACTTCCTGGCTCAGCTGATACGTCTTGGTCACTGCTGCACTTCCTTGTCGACGTGGGTGGCTGGGTTCACGAACGGTCGCCATGCGGAGCTGTCCCGGGATGTCGATTCGAACCGCACCGACTCGGGGACGCCGCCCGGGTAGACGATCGCCTTGATCGAGCCCGGGGTCCGGTCGGCGTCCAGCGCGGCAGGTACCTCATCGAGGTCGAAGCGACCGGTGACCATCGCATCGAGGTCGACGCGACCCGAACCGATCAGCGACAGTGCCGTCGGCCAGGTGTTGGCGTACCGGAAGACCCCGGTGAGGACGATCTCGCGGTTCTGGATGACGCTGGTCGGCAGTGTCATGTCGTCGGCGCCCATGCCGACGAGCACCGCGCGTCCGGCGGGCCGTAGCGACCGGACGCCGGCGACAACCGCGGCCGCGACGCCGCTGGCATCGACGAATGCGTCGACGTCGCCGCCCGGCAGTGCGCCGGCCCCCGGTTCCACAACGTCGGTGGCCCCGAAGTTCACGGCCATGTCGCGTCGCAGCGAGTCGGGTTCACTGATCACGATCCGCCCGACACCGGACGCCCGCGCGACCTGCGCGCAGAGCAGACCTATCGGCCCGGCACCCGCGATGAGCACCGAATCCCCCATGCCCACCTCGGCTTTCCGGATGGCGGCGATCGCCACCGACAACGGCTCGCACAACGCGGCCGCCTCGTCGCTGACCTCGGCGGGCACCTCATGCGCGAAGGTCTCGCCGATGGTCACATACTCACACAACGCCCCATCGACGGGCGGCGTGGCGAAGAACCGCATGTGCGGGCACAGGTTGTAGCGTCCGCGCCGCGATTCCCGACTCGCCATGTCAGGACGTTGCGGCTCGATCGACACCCGCTGCCCCAACCTGGTTCGGGACACGGTGTCGCCGACGTCGACGATCACACCGCCCGCCTCGTGTCCCAGGATGATCGGCTCGGTGACGATGTGGTCGCCGATCCGCCCGTGGCGCAGATAGTGGGAATCCGATCCGCACACACCGACCGCACCGATGCGGACGAGGACCTCGGCCGATCCGGGTTTCGGCACAGGTCGGTGTTCGACGGTCATCCGGCCACCGGGGTGCAGCAGACTCGCGCGCATCGTCGCGGTACTCCGTGGATCACTGTTGGCATCGACTGTTGCGTAGCTCACATTCGCAATGTTAGCGTATTGAGCATATCCCCGGCTAGTGAGCAAATGCTCACGCGACATGTGAGGCGTCAGATGACGAGTCCCCCGCGGACCACCCCGGACACCGGACACGACCTGCGCTTGCTTGTGCGAGCGGCGACCATGTATCACCTCGAAGGCCTCACTCAGGCCGAGATCGCCAAGCGTCTCGGCGTGTCGCGCCCTACCGCCGGCCGGCTGGTCGCTCGAGCGCGCGCCCAAGGCCTGGTCCAGGTGACGGTGAGCGCGCCGAGTCATCTGAGTTCGTCCATCCACACCGATGTGGAACGCAGCGTCGAGCAGACTTTCGGTCTCGACGAGGTGCTCATCATCGATGACACCGCCGACGGCAGCGCCTCGGCCAACGCCGCCCTCGGCCGTGCGGGTGCCTCGGTGCTGATGCGGCGAATCCAACCGACGGATGTGCTCGGTTTCACGTGGGGCCCTGAACAAGTGGCCGTGGCCGACGCGATGGCGGCCACCTCATCGTGCCGGCAGGTGGTCCAGATGGACGGTTCGATGACCTCGGTCGACTACCACACCGGCGTCGACCACGCTCTCGCCCGTCTGTCGGATCGACTGCACGCGCGGCCGATGCGCCTGGTGGCACCGCTGTATGCCGATCCTGAGACCGTCACCGCCCTGGAGCGGGACTCGATTCTGTCACAGGCACTCTCGGCGGCCCGATCGGCAAACGTCATGCTCTTCGGCGTCGGGTCGGTGTCGACGTCGACCACCTTGTTCGAAGGCGCGTTCATCGATGCGATCGTGCTAGACGAGCTCGACGAACTCGGTGCCGTCGGCGAGATCGGTGGGCGGTTCTACGACGAGCACGGCCGACCCGTCCGGTCCACCCTTGTCGACCGAACGGTCTCGGTTCCCCTTGACAGCGTCCGGGCCTGCCCCACAACCATTCTCGTCTCCGGTGGAGAGCACCGCCGGAACTCCATCCTCGGCGCCCTCCGCGGCGGGTATTCGACGATTCTCGTCACCGATCTCCCCACCGCCGAGTGGCTCGTCGCGCAACAGGAAGGTGAACTCTGATGCTGCCAGGACCGAGATCCGGTCGCCGCCGCACACACGGTTCGCGTCGGACGCGAATCGGTTTCGCTTCGATCGCCACAGCTGTCACCCTCGTGCTGGCCGGCTGTTCCGGCGCGGGATCACTCACCGGTGGGGGCGGTGACGCGGTCACCGTCGCCATGGTCTCCAACTCACAGATGCAGGACGCGGTCGCGCTGTCCGGTCAGTTCGAGAAGGAGAACCCCGGCATCAAGCTGAAGTTCGTCACGCTGTCGGAGAACGAGGCCCGCGCCAAGATCACCGCGTCGGTGGCGACCGGTGGCGGGGAGTTCGACGTGGTGATGATCAGCAACTACGAAACACCCATGTGGGCCGAGAACGGCTGGCTGGTGAACTTGACGCCCTATATGGACGCCGACCCGGACTACGACGCCGACGACTTCATCCCCACTCTGAAATCCGCACTGTCCTATGAGGGTTCGATGTACTCGGCACCGTTCTACGGCGAGTCGTCTTTTCTGATGTACAACAAGCGGATGTTCGCCGACGCCGGCGTCACCTTGCCGGCGAACCCGACCTGGCCGCAGGTGGCCGAGGCCGCCGCGCGACTCGACACCGGTGACGTATCCGGCATCTGCTTGCGTGGCAAACCGGGCTGGGGTGAGCTCCTGGCGCCGTTGAACACCGTGATCAACGCCTTCGGCGGTCGCTGGTATGACGAGAACTGGAATGCCCAGCTCACCAGCCCGGAGGTCGAGGCGGCCGTCAAATTCTACGTCGACACGGTGCGCAACCATGGTGAGCCGGGAGCGGCCTCCTCCGGATTCCAGGAGTGCGGCAATCTGCTCTCCCAAGGTCAGGTCGCGATGTGGTACGACGCGACCTCGGCGGTGTCGGTCCTCGAGAGCCCGGACACCTCGACCATCGCCGGCGACGTGGGATATCTGCCCGCTCCGCGGATGGCCAAGTCCGACAACGGATGGCTCTACACATGGTCGCTGGGCATCCCAACCAGCAGCACCAAACAAGACGAGGCCTGGAAGTTCATCGACTGGATGACCAACCGCGACTACATCGAGTATGTGTCGGACACGTTGGGAGCCACTCATATTCCACCCGGCAGCCGCATGTCGACCTACGAGTTGCCCGCCTACCAGGAGATCTCGGCTCCTTTCGCCGATGCGACCTTGTCGGCGATGACGACGGCCGACCAACAGGATCCGACGCTGCAGCCGGTGCCCTACACCGGTATCCAATTCCTCGCGATCCCCGAGTTCCAGGATCTCGGAACCCGCGTCAGCCAGCAGATCTCGGCCGCGATCGCCGGTCAGATCAGTGTCGAACAGGCGCTCGAGCAGAGCCAGGAATACGCCGAGACGGTGGGCAAGACCTACCAGAAGGAGAGGTGAGCCGTGGCCACCACACTCGCCGCGCCGGGCGCGCAACCACAACCGCGCCCCGCGGCACCGAGTTCGAAACGCGACCGCATCTCCCGCGCCGAGGGCTGGCGCAGGCGCGGACCGCTGCTACCCGCGTTGATCTTCATGATCGTCGTGACGCAGGTGCCCTTCGTGTTCACGCTGTTCTATTCCACCCAGTCCTGGAATCTCGTGCGGCCGGGTTCGCGCAGTTTTGTCGGGATCGACAACTACCTGGCGGTCTTCACCGACACCCAGTTCTGGCGGGTCACGCTCAACACGATCCTGCTGATCGCCGGCACCGTGATCGCCTCGGTGATCCTGGGGCTGATCTTCGCCTTGCTGCTCGATCGAAAGTTCCTGGGCCGCGGCATCGTTCGCACCCTGCTGATCACTCCGTTCCTGGTGACCCCGGTGGCCGCCGCACTTCTGTGGAAGACCAGCCTGCTGTCCCCCACCAACGGTTTGGTGAATTGGCTGCTGAGCCCGTTCGGGGTGCAGACCGACTGGCTCAGCACCTATCCGCTGATGAGCGTGATCGCCGAGTTGGTGTGGCAGTGGACACCGTTCATGATGCTGCTGATCCTCGCCGGCTTGCAGTCGATGCCCCACGACATCCAGGAGGCGGCCCGCGTCGACGGCGCCACCAGCTTCCGGTTGTTCCGTGAACTCACGCTGCCGCATCTGCGCCGGTTCATCGAGCTCGGCGCGGTGCTGGGGGCCATCTATCTGGTCAACACCTTCGACGCGGTGTACATGATGACCTCCGGCGGGCCGGGCGTGTCCAGTGCGAACCTGCCCTTCTACATCTATCAGCGAGCCTTCCTCGGCTTCGACATCGGGCAGGCCGCCGCCATGGGCGTGGTCACCGTGATCGGCACCATCGTGGTCGCCTCGCTGGCTCTGCGTCTGATCTTCAAGACGTTCACCGGAAACGAGGAGGCGGCCTGATGACCACCACGATGCCCACCCACCGGTCCTCGGCCACCGTCGATGGTGTCGAGATCACCCGCAAACGCGACACCCGCGGCGCACTGCTGACCGTGGTGACCTGGATCCTGGCACTCGGCTTCTTCTTCCCGGTGCTGTGGATGGTGCTCACCGCGTTCAAGAAAGAGAGCGAAGCCGCCACCGACCCACCGACGTTCATCTTCACCCCGACGCTGGAGCAATTCCGCGAGGTGTTCGACGCGGGAATCGGCACACCGCTGCTGAACTCGCTGTTCGCCACCATCTTGTCGACCATCCTGGTACTGCTGCTCGGCGTGCCGGCCGCCTTCGCGCTGTCGCTGCGTCCGGTCCGCAAGACCCAGGACGCGTTGTTCTTCTTCATCAGCACCAAGATGTTGCCGATCGT
This sequence comes from Gordonia aquimaris, assembly GCF_026262595.1. Lineage (NCBI taxonomy): Bacteria > Bacillati > Actinomycetota > Actinomycetes > Mycobacteriales > Gordoniaceae > Gordonia > Gordonia aquimaris. Next base: position 65,878 of record NZ_JAPKFM010000007.1, read on the forward strand.
GGCCGCGATCATCCCGCTCTACGTCATCGTCGGACGCATCGGCATGCTCGACAACATCTGGACGCTGGTGATCCTCTATACCGCCATGAACCTGCCCATCGCGGTCTGGATGATGCGTTCGTTCTTCCTGGAAGTCCCCGGTGAACTCCTCGAAGCCGCAAGTATCGACGGCGCCAGTCTCTGGACCTCGGTGCGCGAAGTGATCCTGCCGCTGGTGTCACCCGGCATCGCGGCCACCGCACTGATCTGCGTGATCTTCTCCTGGAACGAGTTCTTCTTCGCCGTCAACATGACTGCCGTCAACGCCCAGACGATGCCGGTGTTCCTCACCGGCTTCATGTCGGGGCAAGGCCTGTACTGGGCGCAACTGTCCGCCGCGTCGGTGCTGGCCGCGCTGCCGGTGGTGATCTGCGGCTGGATCGCCCAGAACAAACTCGTCCGCGGGCTCTCCTTCGGAGCGATCAAGTAGCGTCCACCCTTCCCTCCACCGACTCTCAACAGGAGATTTTCGACATGGCTTCCATCACCTACGACCAGGCTTGCTGCGTCTACCCGGGCGCCGACAAACTCGCCGTCGACCGCCTCGACCTCGACATCGAAGACGGCGAGTTCGTCGTCCTCGTCGGACCGTCCGGCTCCGGCAAGTCCACCGCTCTGCGGATGCTCGCCGGCCTCGAGGAGATCGACTCGGGCGCTATCCGTATCGGCGGCGACAACATGGTCGGCGTGGCGCCCAAGGACCGCGACATCGCCATGGTCTTCCAGAACTACGCGCTGTACCCCAACAAGACCGTCGGCGAGAACATGGGCTTCGCACTCAAGATGCGCGGGGTTCCTGCCGAAGAGCGTAAGGCCAAGGTCGCCGAGGCGGCCCGACTGCTCGACCTGACAGATTTCCTGGACCGCAAGCCTGCCAAGCTCTCCGGTGGCCAACGCCAACGCGTCGCCATGGGCCGCGCCATCGTCCGCGAACCGCAGGTGTTCTGCATGGATGAGCCGCTGTCCAATCTCGACGCCAAACTCCGGGTGCAGACCCGCACCCAGATCGCTGCGCTGCAACGCCGATTGGGCACCACCACCGTGTATGTCACCCACGACCAGGTCGAGGCCATGACCATGGGCGATCGCGTCGCCGTCCTGCGCCACGGCGTCCTACAACAGTTCTCCACACCCGCCGATCTCTACGACCGCCCGGTCAATGCCTTCGTCGCCGGATTCATCGGCTCGCCTGCCATGAACCTGTTCACCGCGCCCGTCAACGACGGCGCCGTCACCATCGCCGGCTCCACGGTCGATCTCGACGACGAATCGCAGGCGCTGCTGCGCGGCTCCGGGCTCGGCAAGGTGATCGTCGGCATCCGGCCCGAGCACCTGGCGATCGGCGACGCCGGCATCGACGCCGACGTCGCCCTGCTCGAGGAACTCGGCAGCGAAAGTTACATCTACGCACGTGTCGACGACCCCTCCATCGCCAATCTGGACGGCGAACCGGTGACGTTGGTCGCGCGGTCGTCACATCGCGCACCGGCCAAGGCGGGCGAGGCCGTACGGCTGCATCAGGTCGACCGTGCGGTGCATCTGTTCGACCCCGACACCGGCGACCGCATTGTGGGGTGACCGCGTGATCTGAGATGCGGGCATGCCGAGGCCTCCGCTGATAATGTCATCGCGCCGACAACAGCGGAGGAGCACCGGTGACTGCGGAGAATCCCACATCGACCGAGCACGAGCGGCCGGCCGGTGACGACATCGACGCGCCGAGTCCGGCGCCGGTCGCCCCCTGGTGGCGGCGCCACCTCGGGCGCTATCGGTATGTGCCGGTCACCGTCGCCCTGGTGTTCGTCTGGTTCTCAATGACGCCCTCACTGCTGCCCCGAGGGGCCTTCTTCCAGGGCGTGGTGAGCGGGGCATCCGCGGCCGTCGGCTATTGCCTGGGAGTGTTCGCCAGTTGGTTCGTGCGCTACATGATGTCGCGCGACGAACCGTGGCGTCCGCCGTCGCGGCGATCGTGGATCGTGCTCGGTATCGTCGCGGTGGTCGGTACGGTGCTGATGCTGGTGTGGTTCTCCCAGTGGCAGGACGACATTCGCGACCTGATGGGTGTGCAACGGCTGAGTTGGGGGTCGTATCCACTCATCGCGATCATGGGTGTGGTCGTCTTCCTCATCCTGGTCAGCCTGGGACGACTGTTTGCGTATGCCGTGCGTTGGTGTGTGCGGCACCTCAACCGTGTTGCGCCACCGCGGGTGTCAGCAGCAGTGGGCGCCGTGGTGGTGGTCTTGTTGGCGATCTTCATCCTCAACGGTGTCGTCGCGAAGTACTCGATGCAATGGCTGAATGCGAGTTTTGCCGCGGCCAACGAGGAAACGAAGGCCGAGACGTCGCCGCCCACATCGCCACTGCGATCCGGAGGGCCGGGCTCGTTGGTCACCTGGGACTCGCTGGGGCGTGAGGGACGCGTGTTCGTCGCGAAGGGCCCTGACGTGGGAGCGTTGTCGGTGTTCAACGGCGCGCCGGCACAGGAACCGATCCGGGTGTACGCCGGGCTGGAGTCGGCCGACAGTCTACGCGAGGAGGCAGAGCTGGCGGCCGCCGAGCTCGTGCGCACCGGCGGCCTCGACCGGGCCGTCGTCGCCGTGGCATCCAGCACCGGCAGCGGCTGGGTCAACAAGGCCACGGTTGATTCGCTGGAGTACATGTACAACGGCGATACCGCGACGGTCAGCATGCAGTACTCGTACCTGCCGAGCTGGCTGTCGTTCCTGGTGGACAAGGAGCGGGCCCGCCAGGCGGGACGCGCACTTTTCGAGGCGGTGTCCGAACGCGTGCGTGCTCTGCCTGAGCAGGATCAGCCGAAACTGGTGGTCTTCGGCGAGAGTCTCGGCTCGTTCGCCGGTGAGTCCGCATTTGGCACCATTCCGGCGTTGGCTGCGCGAACCGATGGTGCGTTGTTCAGCGGTCCGACCTTCAACAACACCCTGTGGCGCGACACCACGAACAACCGGGACGAGGGTTCCCCGCAGGTGCTGCCGGTCTATGACAACGGCACCCAGGTGCGGTTCATCGCCGACGAGACCGACCTCCCCGAATCCGGTTCTCCGACATCGCACATCGTGTACGTGCAGCACGCCAGCGACCCCATCACCTGGTGGAATCCCAATCTGATCCTGAATGAACCGGACTGGCTCGATGAGCCGCGCGGGCGCGATGTGCTGTCGTCGACTCGGTGGATTCCGTTCGTGACCTTCCTGCAGGTGTCCGCCGACATGGCGGTCGCAGTGAATGTGCCAGACGGTCATGGTCACGACTACATGTCCGCGCTCCCCTACGCGTGGGCTGACATTCTGCAACCGCCGGGCTGGACCGACGCGAAGACGGCGGCGTTGTTGCCGCGCCTCAACCGCGACTGATCCTCACATCTGTCCGGTGGCGTCGTAGACCCAGCTGGTGTCGGCAGCCATCAGATCATCCATCCAGGTCGGCGGGGCGCTGTTGATCAGAGTCGTCGAATCCCAGTAGTCCTTCCACAGGGTGATCTGGCCATCGCGCACCCGGTGCACCGTGACGAACGGCAGTTCGGCGACCTCGCCGGTGGGCCATGTCCACGTCTCGGAGTGCTCATAGATGACGTCGTCGCCGTTGGCGACGAGCAACCCGTCGTGGTTGCGATAGCTCGACAACGGTTCGAATCCCACTTTGATGCGTTTGATGATGTCGACGGGACCGCGGGCGGCGAGGGCGGGACCGAACGGAACATCGAGGTAGATACAGTCGTCGGCGAGGAACGGGGACACCGCGTCCCAGTCTCGTTCTGACAGCGCCCGCCACAGGCCGAGGACCGTGTCGGCCGGAGCCGGGGTCACTCGGCGGCCCCGGTCTCGGCCAGTGCCGGTCGCCGGGACGGCCGCACATCGAGGTCCGAGGGTGCCGCCGGCACCGGGTCGCCGCGGCGACCGGCACGCAGGAACTGCCCGGTTCGGGCCCGCCCCACCAGTTCGGTCGGTGTGCCGCGTTCCATCACCCGGCGTCCGCTCACGAACACCGCGACCACCGTGTCGTCGTTGCGGTTGACCATCCGCGACATGCCACCGAACGCGGGAACGGCTGCTTCGGCGTAGCTCTCGAGCGAATCGTCGAGATGGTCGGGATCCACGATCATCAGGTCGGCCCGGTCACCCGGTCGGAGGTGACCGGCGTCGATGCCGTACCACTCGGCGAGCTCACCGGTCATGCGGTGTACGGCCGTGGCGACGTCCATGAAGGGTTCACCGCGTCGTTCGGCGGTGTGGACGTGTTTGAGCAGTCGCAGTCCGAAGTTGTAGAAGGCCATGTTTCGGAGGTGGGCTCCGGCGTCGGAGAACCCGAGCTGGATGCCGGGTTCGCGGGCCATCTGCTGGAGCACGTCCGGTCGGTGGTTGGAGATGGTGGTGCGCCAACGGATGTCGGTGCCGTGTTCGAGGACGAGGTCGAGAAAGGCGTCGACCGGGTGCAGACCACCGCGATCGAGGCCGACCTGCCCGAATGACTTCCCGATCACCGATTCGTCCGGGCAGGAGACGATCTCGGCGTCGAAGAAGTCGCGATGCCAGACGCGCGTTCCGAACCTGGACTCGTAGTCCTTGCGGAATCGGCGTCGATAATCCTCGTCACGCAGCAGTTCGTCGCGTTCGAGCTCCGCCTTGAGGTGCAGCGCGGCCGCACCGGAGCCGAATTCCTCGAAGATGACGAGGTCGATGCCGTCCGCGTACACCTCGAAGGGCACCGGAAGGTGCTGCCAGCGGAAGTCACCGCCGAGTCGGTTGACCAGTCCCGCAAGCGGTCCCATGATCTTGATGGCATAGGGGTTGGCCTTGATGTCGGCGGCCGAGAGCAGACTTGTCTTGAGCTTGCGCCGCCCTATGCCCAGCGACGTGAACGCCTGCGATCCCACGTCGGCCGGGTTGCTGATGTCCGGCCCGGCCTGCAGGATGCGTCCGGTCTTGCGGAGTAATGCCTTGAGTCGTCGCAGTTCGCGCGGCTTGGCATACGTCGACGGGAGGGTGCGCGAGCGGCACGTGTCGCCGTCGAGTTTGTCGAAGAGCAGTTGCTGGGAGGACATGCCCACGAACCCCGCGTCCAACGCGTCGATCAGCCAGCTCCATCTGTGCTTGCTCCGAGTCGGTGGGGCGCACTGTATTGCGGGTGGCGCGGTCGAGGCCCATGGCGGCGGTCCGCATGTCGGAGTGCCCGATGAACGCGGCGACGTTCGGGCCGAGGGGCCGACTTTCGAGCGCCTCGACGTAGTCCGACGGATTGGACCACGTCTTGTGCGTATCGATGGTGTCGATGACGTGGTGGCGTGGGATCGCCTCGACCCGACCGAACAAGTCTCCCGCCTCGGTCCCGTTGACATGGACGGTCGAGAGCGAGCACGAGCCCACCAGCACCGTGGTCACCCCATGCCGCAGGGACTCGGCGAGCTCCGGCTGCGCGAGCACCTCGATGTCGTAGTGGGTGTGGATGTCGATCATCCCTGGCAGTACCCACTTGCCCGTCGCATCGATCACGTCTGTGCACCCGGTCTCGTCGATGCGGTCGGCCGAGACCACGGCGACAACGCCGTTGCGGATGCCGATGGATCTGACGGCCGGCGGAGTGCCACTGCCGTCGAACCAGAGCCCGTCACGAATGATTGTGTCGTAGGTCACTCGATCATTAGAGACGTGCCTTCGGATGGGTGTCAACGAGTTGGTAGACATTTTTCGATTTCTGTACACCTGACCCACCGGCCGTCACCCAGCAGGACCGCGGTCGGGTCGCAACAGACCAACAGTCGCAACAGAGCAAGAATGGTCGGGCGTCGGGGCACGCGACCGGCGGATACTGAGTGCATGGTTGAGGAGACGGGGCGTGATCGTATCCGCGAGTTACTCGATGCGGTGCTGAGTGAGGACCATCGCAGCCTCGACGACATGGCCGCCGGCGCACACTCCTCGGCGTTTCACTTCAGTCGACAGTTGACCCGTCATGTCGGCGAGTCGCCGGTGGCCATGCGGCGTCGGGTGATGCTCGAGCGAGCCGCATGGCAGCTCCAGCGTGATTCGTCGGTGACTGATGCGGCGTTTGCTGCGGGTTACGAGTCGGTGGACGGATTCGCCCGCGCGTTCGCGCGGGCGTTCGGCCATGCGCCGAGCCGTCTCGGTTCTCGTGACGTACGCGGCCACTGGTTGCCGTCACCGAACGGCATCCATTTCCATTCGCCGACCGTGTTGTACATCGACAGCGACAACGCGACTGAAGAATCTGCAGGTGACGTTCTCGCCATGATGACACGCCACGACCTCGAGGACATCGAGGCGCTGCTCGAGATCGTCAAAGGAATCGACGAATCCGATTACTGTGCGCCACGATTGCCCGGCCACCAAGTGCTGCAGTGGAGTGGTCCAGAGGAATCGATCGCACAGGTCATGACGCAGCTCGTCGCGGGCAAGGCCCCATGGCTGGCCAGCATCGACGGTGAGGACACACCCGACCTCGACATTGCGATGGACGTGACGGTGTTGACGGAACTACACCAGGAGATAGCTCCACGTTGGCTGGCCCTGACCCGTGACATCGATCGCCGCTCGGCGTGGTCGGATCGCATCGTCGACGCAATCTGCGATCCGCCGGAGTCGTTTCTGCTGTCGCAGATCTGGGCGCACGTCCTGACCTTTTCTGCTCATCGGCGACAACTGGTCCGTTGGATGCTTGCCGACGCCGGCATCGACACGACGGGCGCCGATCCCGACCCCATCATGTGGCACCGACACCGATCTGGAGGCACGCTATGAGTTCACATCCCATATTCCGCTACTACACGGCGAGCACGCTCGATGGATATCTGGCCGACCCGGACGATTCGTTGGACTGGTTGCTCACCCAACCCATCGACGAAGGCGGCGCGATGAACTACACCGAGTTCATCGCTGACATCGGCGCCATGGTCATGGGTTGGACCACATATCGCTGGCTACTCGAGAACGAGGTCAGCGATGGAAAGCCGTGGCCATACGACATTCCGTGCTTCGTGTTCACCCACCGCGAGATCACGCCGATCGCCGATACCATCTCCGTTGTCACCGGCGATCCCGGGAGCAAGCGAGACGCTCTGGTGGCGGCCGCCGGAGGCAAGGACATCTGGATCGTCGGTGGTGGCGATCTGGCAGCACAGTTCGCTGACGCGAGAATGCTCGACGAGATCGTGGTGTCGTTCGCGCCGGTCACGCTCGGCGAGGGTCGCCCACTATTCCCCCGACGATATGACCTGGAACTTGTTGACACGGCGCGAAACCGGGCATTCGTGTGCGCACGCTATGCGGTGGTGGGTCCGCGGCCGCGGGTGGCATCCTGACGGCGACGGCTGCGCCCGCCGCCGATCACCTGGGGTAGGTGACGATGATCTGGCCGGTGCGGGCGTTGCGCCAGGTGATGGTGCGGTCGGTGTGCATGGTCGGTATCCACGGCCCGTCATGTTTGCGGTCGTGGTCGGGCCGGCACAGGGGTGCGAGGTTGAAGGCCACGGTCCAGCCACCGGCCACCGGGTCGGCATGGCAGAACTTGTGCAGGTGGTCGAGTTCGCATTCCTCGGATGGTCTGCCGCAGTAGGGGTAGCGGCAGCGCCGGTCCAGTTGGATGATCTCCGCCCGCAACGCGGCTGACGGCCTGTAGGTCAGCGCCCCCGGTGGTGGGGTGGCGAAACCTCCGTGCCCGGTCAGGTCGATCGGTGGGGCCGGTGTGCGGTTGCCGAAGATGATCAGTCCGCTGGCGGTGCGGGTTTCGCTGGGGCGGGCGGTGATGGTGGTGGCGTGTGGTGCGATTCGTGCGGCGTGGGCGGGGTCGATGGCGCCGTAGCCCATCAGGCGGGTGGGGTCGAGGCCGGTGGGGTCGTGGAGCAGGGTCAGGCCGGGGACGATGAGGTCGGAGTCGGAGTCGGAGTCGCTGTCGGTTTCGGCGGAGTCGTCGGCCGGTTCCGCGTCGGCGACGTCGGTGTCGTGTTCGGCGGGTGGTGCGGTGATGAACTCTCGTCGCGGTTTCGGGGAGGGCGCGGCATCCTGAGTGGTGTCAACGGCATTGGTTCCGGTGCCGGATTGGCTACTCTCGCCGTTGTTGTCGATGTTCGAGTCGCTGTCGCTGTCGACGGCAGTGTCTTCGTCGATGTCGGCGAGGGTGATCGGCTGTTCTTCTGCCGCGTCAGGCCCACCGGTCGCGGGTTCGTCGGCGGTTTGGCCCGATGCGCTGGCGTCGTGAGCCGTGCTGGTGTCGACCGACGAGTCGCGCTCACTGTCGGTGACCGAACTCGGGGTGGCATCCGTGGCCTGCCCCCGGTTGCTGGTACGAGTCTGGCGGGCGGGGCAGGTGTCGTCGCCACAGTGGCAGCGCAATTTCGCGCCGGGGGCTTTGATGATCTCGGCGAACGCGGCCACGCGTTGGGCTTTGATGCTGCGCCCATCACGGCGGCAGACCCGTCGTCCGATGAGGGCGCTGATGCGGTCACGCAGGTGCACGCCGTGTTCAGCGGGGATGCAGGCATCGACGGTCATGTGCCCGAACGCTTCGTTACCGATCGTCACATCCCCGAACAGATCGGTGATGTCATCGCGGGTCTGGGCCGCCCGATCAGGATCAAGACTGATGATGATCGCGTCGAGATCATCGCGCAGTGCAGTGTCGGTGGTGGGTCGGCTGGCCAGATCGAGCACCACATCATCGAAATCCCACGGCTCATCATCGGGATCGTCGGTGGCGGGGTCGGTCTCGGCCGCAGCGTTATCAGTGTCGTCGGTGCCCTCACCGTCTGTGCCCTCACCGTCTGTGCCCTCACCGTCTGTGCCGGCGTCGTCGGAGCCGGCGTCGTCGGCGCCGGGATCGAGGTCGGCCTCGGGGTCGTCGAGGTCGAGGGCGAGTTCCTCCTCGACATCCTTGCTGTCGGCGTCGGTATCGGGTTCGTCAGTGTGGGCGTTGTCGGCGAGGTCTGCCAGTCGCTCCCGCAGGTCGCCGGTGGGGCCCGTGGCGGCGCCGCGGATGGCCACACCCAGCCGGTGGGGCCTCAAATCACCGGCACGGAAGGCATCACGAATCTTGGGGTGCTCGTCGAGTAGTTCATCGAGACCGACCCATTCACCGGCTTGACGTCGAGAAATACCCAACTGCAGCGAGATTTCGCCTTTCGCGGCCTTGTCCGCGGCATTGCGGACCCGGTTCGGAACGAAATCGTTGTACCCGGCCAGACGCTCGTTGTAAGTGGATTGCCCGATCTGACGGGCAATCTGCATCGCGATTGCTTGAGCTTGATTACTCAACCGCAACAAATCGCGACCATGCTGCGCCAACTCATCGAGACTGCTCGAGGCCAGCAGAGCGTCGTCGGCAGCACGGTCGGTGAACGTGAACACGAAACACTCCTTTCCAGCGAAGACGGCCTCTGAGGTCGGGATGGATTGGTGGGAAATCGAACTGCCATCAGTCTATCGGGCGGGTCTGACAACTTTGGTGCGCTGCGGGTGGGGTGTGGATGGACTTGATCGGCGAGGTGTTGAGTTCAGGATATCGGTGGGGTCCGACAACTTTTTCGTGCGTGAGTGTCGTTGCGTGGGTGGACCCTTCGTGACGCTTCCTCGCAAGCTCGATCGCTCCTCAGGGATCGGTAAGTGATTTCCGGACTCCTCCCTTTTCGGCGGGAAACGTTGGTGGGGAATCGAACTGCTATCAGACTATCGGTCAGGTCTGACAACTTTGGTGTGCTGAGGGAGGGGTGTGGATGGACTTGATCGGTGAGGTGTTGGGTACAGGATAGCGGCGGGGTGTGACATCTTGTCCTGCGTGAGAGTGGTTGCGTGGGTGGACCCTTCGCGACGCGACCTCGTAATCTCGGACGCTCCTCAGGGAACAGGGGCTGCAGCCTCACCGAGGTCCGTCGCCCTCGCGCGTCATGCCATTGCGGCTCTCCATCACCTGATTCTCAGGGCGTGGGCGTTTCGCATATTCCGCACCCCATCCCCGCAGCAGTGTGCTTCGCGCTTTCGCTCAGCTGCTCATCTGAGATCGACCGAGAAGTCCTCGAGGATCGGGCGTACGACCGAATTCCGCCGGCAGGCGCTCGCCGACTGCGCGCAGCGATCCCATGACACCCGACATAGCCGCAGGTGCGGCCCGGTAGCCTTCTCAGAATGAGCGATCAACAACAGTGGAAAGCGTTCGAGGTGTCGGTTTCCGACCACGTCGCCGAGGTCGTACTCACCGGGCCAGGCAAGGGCAATGCGATGGGACCGGATTTCTGGCGTGAGTTGCCGGAGATCTTTGCGCAGCTCGACCGTGACGACGACGTCCGTGCGGTCGTCCTGGCCGGCTCCGGAGCGCATTTCTCCTACGGGCTGGATCTCGCCGCCATGGGTGGTGACCTCGGCCCCGTACTCGCCGAGGGTGCGAAAGCGCGGCCGCGCACCGAGTTTCACGACAACCTGCGACGACTGCAGGCGGCGATCAGCGCAGTCGCCGACTGTCGCAAGCCGGTCATCGCGGCAGTCGCGGGCTGGTGCATCGGCGGCGGAGTCGATCTGATCAGTGCTGTCGACATCCGGTACGCGAGCGCCGACGCCAAGTTCAGCGTCCGCGAGGTTCGGGTGGCCATGGTTGCTGACGTCGGTAGCTTCGCCCGCCTGCCGGCGATCATTGGTGACGGCCACCTTCGTGAGCTCGCACTGACCGGTAAGGATGTCGACGCGGCCCACGCCGCACGCATCGGCCTGGTCAACGAAGTACTCCCGGACCGCGACGCCGCCCTCGACACCGCCCGGGCGACCGCTGCCGAGATCGCCGCCAATCCCCCGCTCGTCGTCAACGGCATCAAGGCGGTGCTGGACCACAGCCGTCGCGCCGGCGTCGAGGACAGTCTGCGTTACGTCGCCGCATGGAACTCCGCGTTCCTCCCCAGTGAGGATCTGTCCGAGGCGGTCACCGCAGTTTTCGAGAAGCGCCGCCCCGACTTCCGCGGCGCCTGAACTGTGCCGGTGCTGGAGCCGGTCAGTTGGCTGCGACCGGCTCCAGCCGGAACACCGGTATCCGACGTTGCGTGCGCTGGACGTAGAGGTCGAAGTTGGGCCACACGTTCACCAATGTCCGCCAGGCGCGCACCCGTTCGTCACCGTCGAGTTCACGTGGCCGCATCGCGGAGACGGTACCGTGATGCCCCACCTCCACGGTGTCGGCCGAACGCACATTGAATACCCATTGGGGCATGTCAGGTCCGCCGAAGTACGAGCCGGCGATCAACCACGCACCCGCTCCGTCCGGTACCGCGAGCAGTCGGGTCGACCGAACAATCCCGCTTTTACGGCCCGCTACGCGCAGCGTGATGTTGGGCAGTCCGGCCACATCCAGCAGGGTCACCCGCTGCCCCGTCAGTTTTTGCAGCGCGCTGTCCACCACCACGATCTGCGGTAGATAGCGCGGCATCCAGCCGATCGAACCGATTTTCACCGCCAACGGCGTGAGCACACCCATACGCCCAGTCTGCCAGGTCGAGCCGACCATCCTCGGCCATCCGAGGGCACGAGTCAACCGAGCCATGCACAGCGGCGGCAACCTGTGGACAACGAACCACGGCTGCGTTCGGAAGACAGCGATGATCTGATCATGACAAAGGATGACAGCACGATCCCCGCCATCGAGACCGCTCATGACCCGATCGTCGGTGCCGACGACATGCGCCAACGCTGGCGCGCTCTGATGGGGCCGCTCGGATTCGGAAGCGCGCGACTATGGTTCGCCTTCGTCGGACCCGACCGACGTCTGTTGAAGGTTCTCAATTGGCTGCCGCTGCCACCGACACCGGAACCGGTAGAGGTGGATCCGCTCCTGTTCACCCTCGGCGAGGCAATCGAGGCGCTCGAGGCCGAGTCGGTCGCGTTCCTGATCTCCCGCCCGGGTCGTGACGGTGTCTCCGATGACGATCTCGCCTGGGCGCGCCAGCTGATCGCCGCCGCCCGACGGCACGACGTGCCCGTGCAGCCGGTGCATCGCGCCAACGACGCGGATCTCGTCGCGCTGACCATCGCCGAGGACGCCGCGGCCTGAGCATCTGCGCCGATGAGTCGTTTCGCGTAGTACGTTGAGGCCCGAGGATCGGGTTTCGGCGCTGATGGGAGGACCGATGAGCGGCCGGCAACGGATGGCGATCGACGGTGGCCAGACGGGCACCCGCATCCGAGTGTTTGGAGATGGCACGAGCGAACACAACGCCGGTCCGATCTACACCGATCGTCCTGTGGTTCCACAGATTGCCGAGGTGGCGCGGGATGTCATCTCCGCGACCGGTGCCGACGTCGGTGCGGTGGCGGCGGGCGTATCGGGACTCACCCCGCAGGCCACCCGTCCGGACGACTTGCTGGCCGCCCTCGCCGGAGTCGGCCCCGACACGGTCGCGCTGGCGCATGACTCGGTCTCGGCCTACCTGGCCGCCAACCGTTTCGAGAAGGGCGCGGTGATCGCCGCGGGCACCGGCGTGGTCACGCTAGGTGTCGGTGACGGTGGGGTCGCACGCGTCGACGGCTGGGGGCATCTGGTCGGCGACGCGGGCAGCGGCTACTGGATCGGACGCGCCGGGCTCGACGCCGCCTTGCGCGCCTACGACGGGCGCGGCGCACCGACGCCACTGGAACAGTCGGCGCACGCCACGTTCGGTCCACTGCCCGAGTTGTACATGGCGCTGCAGGCGGATCCCGAGCGGGTCGCCCACATCGCGGGATTCGCCCGAGAGGTGTCGGCCGCCGCACGCACCGACGACACCGTCGCCGTCGACATCCTCCAGCGCGCCGCGGCTGAACTCGCCGACTCCGTCCGAGCCGCCCTGCGGCGCAGCGATCCCCGGACCGGGCAGTCATCCCGGGTGAGCTGGATGGGCAATGTCCTGACCAACAACGACCTGGTCCGTACACGATTCATCGAGCTGATCGGCACCACCACACCCGACGTCACCATCGCAGCGCCCTACGGCGACACGCTCGACGGTGTCGCGCTGCTACTGGAGCCGCCAGAACACCATCCTCTCGCCACGCACATCCACCGTGCGTGACGAGAGGTGCCGCGGACGGCTCGCTACTCCTGACTCTCGGTGTGGAGAGTCTCGGTCAGATTGCCCGCCAACAGCTTCGCGAACTCGGCGGGGTCGCCCAGCTCGCCACCCTCGGCGATGACGGCCATACCGTAGAGCAGCTTCGCCGTCGGCACCAGGGCACTGTGGTCCTCGCCGGCGCCGAATGCGTTGTTGAGGCCGATGATCAGCGGGTGATCGGCGTTGACCTCCAGCGCTCGCTTGCTCTTGGGCAGTTCCTGACCCGATGCGCGGTACAGCTTCTCCAACTGTGGTGACATCGAGAAGGTGTCGCCCACCAGGCAGGCGGCCGAATCGGTGAGCCGAGACGACAACCGCGCCTCGTTCACGTCGTCGGCCAATGTCTCCGCCAGCCACTCGAGCAGCGAGGCGAACTCCTCGGACTTCTTCTCCTTGTCGGCTTTGTCCTCGTCGGACTCCGTGTCATCGAGCGAGTCGAGATCTACCGCTCCCTTGGCGATCGAGGTGAACGACTTCCCGTCGAACTCGAGTCCGCTGGTCACCCACATCTCGTCGACCGGATCTGTCAGCAGCAGCACCTCGACACCCTTGGCTCGGAATGCCTCGATATGTGGGGAGTTCTCGATCTGCTGTCGGCTCTCGCCGGTCATGTAGTAGATGGTGTCCTGACCGCTTCGCATCCGGCCGATGTAGTCGGCGAGCGTGGTGAGGCCGTCCGCGGAATCGGTGGAGGCAAACGAGGAGGCCTTGAGGATGGCGTCGCGATTGTCGAAATCGTTGACCAGGCCTTCCTTCCAGACCCGACCGAAGTTCTCCCAGAACGTCCGGTAGTCGTCCGGACGCGAGTCACGGAGATCACCCACGGTGGAGATGACCCGCTTGGTGAGCCGTCGGCGGATGGCCCGGATCTGGCGATCCTGCTGCAGGATCTCCCGCGACACGTTGAGCGACAGGTCCGCGGCGTCGACGACACCCTTGACGAATCGCAGATACTCCGGCATCAACTCTTCGCAGTCATCCATGATGAAGACGCGCTTGACGTACAGGTGGATTCCCGAAGATCGCTCCCGCATGAACAGATCGAAGGGCGCCTGGGTCGGGATGAACAGCAGCGCCTGATACTCGAAGGTGCCCTCGGCCTTGACCGTGATGACCTCGAGGGGCTCATCCCAGGCATGGCTGACATGCCGGTAGAACTCGTGATACTCGTCCTGGGTGACCTCGTCGGCAGATTTGGCCCACAGCGCCTTCTGCGAGTTGATGGTTTCGGTGACGACCTCGGTCTTCGGTTCGTCCGTCTTCGGTTCGCCCGTCGACTCGTCGGACTCGCCGGAATCGTCGGATGCGACCGGCTTCTCGACGTCCATCCGGATGGGCCACGCGATGAAGTCCGAATAGCGCTTCACCAAGGCCCGCAGCTTTGCTGCGTCGGTGTAGTCGTACAGATGATCCTCGGTGTCGACCGGTTTGAGCGAGAGGGTGACCGACGTCCCCTGTGGCGCGTCGGCGACATCGTCGATCGTGTACGTGCCGTCGCCGGTCGATTCCCAGCGGGTCCCGGTGGTCTCACCGGCACGGCGGGTCACCAGGGTGACCCGATCGGCGACCATGAAGGTCGAATAGAAACCGATGCCGAACTGACCGATCAGCTCCTCACTGGCCGCGGCGTCCTTCACCTCGGCCAATTTGCGCCGTAGTTCCGCGGTGCCCGAGCGCGCGACGGTACCGATCAGGTTGATGACATCGTCGCGGGACATGCCGATGCCGTTGTCGCGGACCACCAATGTCCGCCCGTCGGGGTCTGCCTCGAGTTGAATGTGCAGGTCCCCCGCGTCGACGTCGAGTTCCTTGTCCTGCAGCGACTCCAACCGCAGCTTGTCCAGCGCATCCGACGAGTTGGAGATCAGCTCCCGCAGAAAGCTGTCCTTGTTCGAGTACACCGAGTGGACCATGAGATCCAGCAGCTGCCGCGTCTCGGCCTGGAACTCACGAACCTCTGTCTGACCAGTCATGATCGACCTCCGCTCAACCGTCACTGACGAAGCCGCAGTTTACCGACCACCCCATTGGCTAATCTGGGTGGGTCGACCGCTGTGCGGTGCTCGAACGCGCACCGCGGTATCGATGGCCGATGCCCCGCCACACCATCGAAAGACCGGTGAATGCCAGCTCCTCGTCTGCTGTTCGTGCACGCGCACCCCGACGACGAAGCGTTGTGGACGGGTGGCCTGATCGCGCACCACACGGCGCGCGGTGGCGCCGCCGACCTCATCATGTGCACCTGGGCCGACGGCACGCACCGGCATCGCGAACTGATCGAGTCGATGCACGAACTCGGGTTGCCCGGCCCACCGATCATGCTGGGGTACGCCGACGACCGGGTACCCGAATCTGCTCCGGGAGCGCAGCGATTCTGCGCGGCGCCCTTCGATTCGGCGGTGCGCACGATGGTCGAGCACATCCGGCGGCTGCGTCCCGACGCCATCGTCACCTACGACGCCATCGGAATCTACGGCCATCCCGATCACATCCACGCCCACCGGTTGGCCTCGGTGGCCGCCGACGCCGCTGCCAGCCCCCGCCTGTACCGCTCGGCCGGCGACGCGTGGCAGACCCGATCGGTGTACTTCGTGACAATCGCCGATTGGATGGTCGACGACGTGCGCGACGACCTGTTCGCCTCCGTGCGTCGCGACCACCTGCCCGGTACCCCACCCGAGGGCATCGACCTCACGCTGGATGTCGGACGGTACGGGGAGCGCAAGGCGGCGGCCATCGCGGCACACCGCACCGAGGTCCGACGCAGCCGTACCATCCAGGGGCTGATGGCACTCCCGCCGGAGCGACGCGACCGGCTGCTCGCCTCGGAGAACTTCATCCGGCGCGATCTGGTACCGGGCGGGATCGAGATCTGCTGATCTCCAGCCGCGCAGGTTCAGCTGTCGACTCCCCCGGATTCCTACGCCGTCGTGACCGCGACCGGCGAACGCAGCCCACTTGCACGCTGGACCCGGCGGCGCACGGCCGCGGCCAACACGTCGGCGGAACCGACAATCCGGACGTGTCTGCGAGCTCGGGTCACGGCGGTGTAGAGCAGTTCTCGGGTCAGTAACTCCGACCCCTCCGGCGGTAGCACCACGGTCACCCCGTCGAACTGGCTGCCCTGGCTGCGGTGAATCGTCATGGCATACAACGGCACCACATCGGCCAGACGAGTCGGATGCAGGCGCCGGATCTCGGTGCCGCGCCGGAAGACCACCTCCAGGGTGTTCCCGGAGCGGATCACCACACCGCTGTCACCGTTGAAGGTCGCGGTCTGCCGATCGTTGGCCGTCACCAACAGCGGCTCGCCCGGGTGCGCGGTCGGCGACGCCGCCCAGACGCCGCCGGGTGAGCTCGACCCCATGGCCGGCGATCGGCCGTGCCCGCTGTCCGTGTCACCCTCGGCCAACCAGTCCACCACCCGACGCGACCAGCCCTGCACACCCCAACTGCCATCGCGGTGAGCACACAGCACCCGGTGCGCGTCGAGGGCGTCCAGCGCGGCTGGTGCATCGCCCAGCGCGCCTGCACTCGACATCGCTGCTCCCCAGGCCGCCACGTCGGCCCGCACGCCGTCCAACTCGTCCGGCGACACCAGGCTGACCTCGGTGAGATCCGGGTCGGTCACCAGGGCGACCACGGCGTCGGCGTCTCCACGGTTGATGGCCCCGGCAACCTCTGCGATCCCCCCGCCGAACCGATGGCCGCGCTGCAGCGTCACCACGCCGCGTTCCACCCGGTCACGATCGGTGAGACCGGCCGGCACCGCCGATCCGATCCCCTCTGGCAGCGGGAGCGGCGCGATACCGGCTTCCCGGTCGACGAGGTCGGCCAGTACCGCACCGGCCTCGACCGAGGCGAGCTGATGCGGATCGCCGACGAGGATCACCCGCGTGTCCGGACGTACCGCATCCAGAAGTCGACTCATCGCCGTCATCGAGAGCATCGACGTCTCGTCGACCACCACCACGTCGTAGGGCAACTTGTTTCCGCGTCCATATCGGGGGGTCGAACCGGGCCGCCAGCCGAGCAGTGAGTGCACGGTCACCGCGTGCACCGACGCCGGGGCCGCGGCGTCCGCCGACACCGCCGCCTGCAATTGCGCGGCCGCCCGACCGGTGGGCGCGCACAGCCCGATCCGGACCGAACCGCCGCCCAGCCGATCGAGCACCGACAGAATCCGCGCGACCGTGTACGTCTTGCCGGTGCCCGGTCCGCCGGCGACCACCAGCGTCCAGCTCACCGCAGCCATCTGCGCGGCCACTCGCTGAAGGTCCACCGATCCGGCCTCGGCAGGCCCGAACACGTCATCGACAGCCTCGGTGACCGCAGCCGGATCGACATCCGGACGTGTCTGCTCTCGCGCCATCAGCGCCTCGCGGATCAGCTGCTCCTGGCGAAAGTACTTGCGTAGGTAAAGCAGTGGGCCATCTGCAGAGGAGGCCAGAACCAGCGGCCGAAGTGGCCCGGTCCCGGCGCCACGCACCAGCGCGCTGTCGGTCAGCGCGCGGATCAGTTCCTCCGGCGCCGGCAGGTCCGGCGACACCGTTTCGGCCCAGGGACCGACGATCTCGGCCACCCGTGACACGGCCAGACATGTGGACCCGTATCGCACCGCACGAACGGCCAGGGCCGCTCCAACCTGGGCCACCTCGCCCACCGGTTCGCCACACAATCGGGCCAGCCTTTGCGTGATGTGCAGGTCTGCCGCGTCGAGTACACCCGAACGGCACAGGGTCGCCAACGCGCCCTCGGCTCCGGCGAACGATCGCGCATCGTTCACCGTGCGAGCCGGCCGCGGGTCGGCTGGGCGGTCGGCGGTCTCGGCTGCGCTCATCTGTCGCCTTTCGCCAGTAAACCCGACAGGTCCTCGACGAGGGAAGGAGGCACCGCCCACTCGAACACGCCGCAACCGGGCGGCGTGCGCGGTCCCACCATCCCCCGCACGAAGTGATATTGCACCGGGGCGAGGTGCTCGCCCGCCTGGTATCCGGGCAACCTCCATCGCAGGTATCTGTGCAACGCAACCGAATACAGCAACGCCTGCAGCGGATAGTTGGCCGCCGACATCTCGGCCGCCATCGACGTGCGATCGAAGTCCTCGGCGCTGAGTTCACCGGGCCGCAAGCGGTTGGTCTTGTAGTCGACGATCACGAAGCGGCCGGCAGGAGTGCGCAACACCGAGTCGATGCTGCCGGTCAGGAACCCGCGCAGGCGTTGCGGCGGCAGCGCGCGCAGCTGGGCACTGTATCCGGCCAGCGGATCGTCGGCGACGAGATGCCGGTCCATCAGGTCGGCGATCGCGGCGGTCGTCACCGCCGCGCCGGTCGCCGAACCATCGGCCAGCGGGAACTCGAACTCCATCTCGGCGAGGCGATCCCGTGGTCCGACCGACCACAGGTCACCGAAGCCGAGTGGCGTGGTCAACACTCCGACCAATGCTGCGGTGAGACGTTCCACGTCGACGTCGAGCATCCGCGCAGCGATCGCCTGTCCACACAGGTCCGCGACGTGCGCGCCCATGTCTGGCATGTCGGTGTCGACATACTCGAGCACCTCGTGCACCAGCGTGCCGAAGGCCGCACCGAAGGGCATGCCGTTCATCAACGACGGGGTGCCGGTCGGTTGTCCACCGGCTATCTGCACGGCTTCTCCCGGCTCGGCGGGTTCGTCGGCGATCAGGTCCGCATCGGACTCGCTGCCCGATTCCAGCACCGCGGGATGGCCATGTCCTGCACCGGCAACGATGGCGGAATACGATGTGCGACGCCAGCTCTGGTCGATGGTCCGGTCGAATCGGGCTGCCGACAGCCCCGTTGGCGGTGGCGCCGGCACCGGTGGGTCGATGCGACTGTCACCATCGCGGCCGGCCACCTCCACGCTGATGGCACCGTCGAGGCGATAACCCATCAGCACTCGCGCACAGGTGTCGTCGTCGGGGACGTCGAAGCTCTCGGGCACTACCGACGATCCCGCTGTGCGCCCGAACAACAGGCGGTGCAGTGCGGAGTTCCGCGTGTGATACGCCGGAGCCCACCACGCGACGACCTGCGATTGCGCTCGGGTCAGGGCAACATAGAGCAGCCGCAGCTCCTCCCCCGCCGCCTCACTCTCATGTCGCTGCCACCGTTGCCGATGGCCCGGCGCCTCGTTCCCGCCCACATCGAGCACCCGATCGGCGTGCGCATCGTGGAACGTGAAGGTGGCCCGATTCGCATTGCGCGCCCCATCCCATGCGAACGGCACGTAGACGATCGGGAACTGCAAACCCTTGCTGCGGTGCACGGTCATGATCTGCACCGCCTGGGTGTCGCGGTCGAGTCGCCGCGTCTGATCCTGATGACGTTGCCAGCGGGTGGTGTCGGCGATGCGGTCGGCGAGCCACTCGACCAGCCCACTGAGCCCGCACGCACTGTGCATGACCTCGACGTTGCACAGTGAGGCCACCTGGATCAGATCCGTCAGCTCGCGTTCCCCGTCGGGCCCGGCGAGCACACGTTCGGCCACCCGCATGCGGCTCATCAGGCGCTGTGCCATCGCCGCGAATCCGCCCTCGGCGAAGACGTGCCCGAAGCTCTGCAGACTCATCGCCAGGTCGGTGATGCCGGCGCCGTCATCGCAGGCGAGGGCGTCGACGTCCCAGCCAATCAAGGTCCCGAGCGCTGCCGTGCGCACCAAATCGGTACGCGCCGGCTGTTCGACCGCCCGGATCACCGCCAGCCACTGCCGCGCCGCGGCGGTGTGGAAGACGCTGGTGCCCGATCCGATCACCGCCGCGACGCCATGGGCCTGCAGGTGTTGTTGCAGAGGTGCGATGGTCTTGTTGAGCGTCACCAGGATGGCGATGTCACCGGGCTCCACCGGCCGCACCGCCCCGTCGGCCTCGATCGTCGTCTTCGATGCCAACAGTCCGGCGATGTCGGCCGCGACGTCGGCGATGACCTTGTCGCGGACAGCGCCGACGGTGGGAAACCCGCTCCGGTTGAGCACGGTGAAATCCCGCCGCGGCAGCGCGCGCAACCGCACCGGCGGCACTCCGTGCAGTCGGCTGCCGGATCGAGCCGCAGTGACCTCGTGCACCACGATGTCACCGTGCCCGAGTTCGGCGCCACCGTGCAGGCGGGCAAGGGCGTCCACCAGAGCCCCATCGGAGCGTCGGTTGACATCGAGGGCGCGTAGGGAATCGGCAGACCGTACCGCCTGCAGATAGCTGAGCACCTCGGCACCGCGAAAACCGTAGATGGACTGTTTGGGATCACCGACCAGCACCAGTCTCCGGCTGCCGTGAAAACAGCGGTGGACGATCTCCCACTGTTGGGGGTCGGTGTCCTGGAACTCGTCGACGAGCACGGCGTCGAACATCGCGCGGATACGTGTGCATGCCGCCGCCCCCACGACGGGATCGGTCACGATCCGAAACAGGATCATCTGCAAGTCGTCATAGGTGCGCAGACGCGACGTCCGCTTGCGTTCTTCGACGATCTCGCGGATACGTGCGGCAAACCGCACCCGGCGGTGCGCGACCATCGCTTCGGGGGTATCGGCATCGCCGAGGTCGGTCTCCGAGGGTGCGAGCGCGGTGGCCGGTTGCCGGATCGCGTCCCGGGCGATGTCGGTCGCGTCCCCGAGTGAGAAATCGGGGCGGTCGGCGCCGGCGTAGCCGCGGAGATAGAGATCGAGCGCGGCTTCGTCGACGAGATCATCGACGTCTTCCACGATCTCGTAGATCATCTCTCGTTCACCAAGGAAGCCCAGGGCATCGAGCATGCGGTTGCAGAAGGTGTGTGTGGTCGCGATGGTGGACGCATCGAAATCCGACAGCGCACGTACCAGCCGTTCCCGACGAAGGGTCACCTCGCCGACCTCGCCGTCGGCCAGGTAGCCAACCAGCGGGTCCGCGTGATCCGGGCCGTCCTCCGGACTTGTCAGCGCAGCAATGAGTTCCACCACGCGCTCTCGCATCCGCTCGCGCAGCTCGGCGGTGGCCGCGCGGCTGAAGGTGACCAGCAACAGCTTGTCGATCGGCACACCCTCGGCTATCAACCGGGCGCCGAGACCCACGATCGCGTAGGTCTTACCGGTGCCGGCGCTGGCCTCGAGGACGGTGGTCCCCTCAGGCAGAGGCGCGGTCACGTCGAAGGCCACGGGCACACGGCCCGGACCATGGCGGTAGTCGGTGTCGGTCATCTCGGGTCCGGTCATCTCAGGTCAGGGTCTCGTGTTCGAGCAGCGGGTCCCACACCAGGCGGGCCAGTGCACCGAACAGGGTGTCGCCGGGGTCTGCGGGCAACTGCGGTCCATCCCAGGAATCTTCGGATGGTACCGGCGCCGCGAGCACGTCTTCGAAGTCCACCGGCCGGGTGACGTCGCCGCCGAACACCATCCGCAGGTAGCGATCTCGGCCTGCACCGAAGTCGCCGTCGTACGCGCGGCGGGCCGCCGGCAGGGCACGGTCGGCGCCCCCCGAACGGCGATGGTGATCGGCAAACTCCGCGGCCGGGTCCAGTGGGAGCGGCAGCGCGCGGCGCAGCCCGAGGTCGCGCAACCCGATCAGGGAACAGAGTACGTCGAGCGGGTGCTCCGGGGCGGTGAGCAGAGACCGGGCAACCCCACCCGAACGGGTCGGTCGCCGCGCGATGACGGCTGCGGCGCGAACGTCGTCTCCGCGCCCCACTGCCTGCCGGGCGGCAGCGACGGCGAGCAGCCGGATCCACGCGGTCAACCGCTGTTTGGCCCGGAGCTTCGAATAGGTGGCCGTGATCACCGTGCCCGCATGGATGTCGCCGACCGTGCCGTATACGCGCCGGCCGTCGGGCAACGGAACCACCAGGTCGACCGTCGACGATGTGCCGACTCGAGCGGACTCGGCCGCCGCGAAGACCGCAGCCACGTCGGTCGAGATGTCGCGCAACTCGCGGGTACCGAATGCATACGGCGGCAGCGTTCCGCGGCGGAGTTCGGCGGCCTGGCAGGCGGCGAGATCGGTACCGGCGAGCATCCGCGCCAGGAATCTGTCGCCGATTGCCCAACGGTCCAGCGGCGCGAGGGCGACGTCGAGTTGATCGGCGTGCGGGCGTTCCTCATCCGGGATGCGGGCGCCCAGTCGCTGCCGGACGAAACCCTCGATCGGATTGGTCAGGAAGCTGACCAGCGACGCGAGTTCGATGTCGTCGGGGTCGGGCGGGTCCAGGCGGCCGTCGGCGATCATCGAACGCCGCTCCGGCGTGGTCCCGGACGCCCGCGCTCCGGCGAGCAGGGCGGTGTCATAGGAGAACGGCTCGGCCACCCCGGCGATCGCACCGGGCACGAAATTGTCGGCGTCGAAGGCGTGCAGGGTGTGGCGACGAACGCAACTGTCAGGCGTTCGGGTGATCGCCGACACCGCGTCGACGAGTTCGCTGACGACCACGGCAGGTGGAATTCGCTGTCCCGAGACGGGGTCTGCGCCGCTGTAGAGCACCAGCAGATGCTCCTCGGCCGCGCAGATCGCATCGAGGAACAACTGACGGTCCTCGTCGCGTGGATTGCGTTCGCCCACCAGTGGCGCCCGTGCCGCAATGTCATCACCATCGTGGCGCAGCGCGCGCGGGAAGGCGTCCCCATCGACCCCGAGGAGCACGATCACCCGGTGCGGTACCGATCGCATCGGCACCATGGAACACACGGTCAACTCGCCGGTGCGGAAGTTGGCCCGGGTGGGCGCGGCCGACACGAGCCCGGCGATCAGGTCGCGGATGTCCCCCAACCGGAGCTCCACCTCTCCCCCGTCCGGTCCGCCCGCGGCGACCTCGCCCTCTTCGAACACTCCTGCGATCGAGCGGAGAGCCTGCGCCCGTTGCCATTCGGAGTCGACATCGGTGAGGACGAGTGCATCGATCGCGTCGGCGAGGATCTGTGTCCATGCGTTCGCCGGCTGGGTACCGCTCAGCGCGCCGAGTGTGGTCGACAATCTGTCCACGAATTCGGCGAACCGTCCGGCCAGGTCGATCTCGGTGCTCTCGACGCCACCGAGCGGTAGCGCGGTGTCGAGCCATTCATTGTCGGCCTCCTCCGCGACCGCGCCGAGCAGAATCCGGTCAATCCCGGTCTCGAAGGTGCCCTGTCGGAAGCCCTTGAGCCCGAACCGCCCCCGCTGCGAATCGTCGATCGCCCAGCGGATATTGCTGCCCACCAACCATTCCCGGATCACCTCGAGATCGTCGTCGGTGAGGTCGAAGCGCATGCGCACGGGCTCTCGGCCGAGCAGGTCCAGTACGGCACCGGCGGTGACCCGCCCGGCCGCGAGTTCGACAACTGCCGCGACCACGTCGAGCACGCTGTTGGTGTGCCGCAGGCCCCGATCGGCCAGGCGTACCCGCAGGTCGAAAGCCGGATGCCCGAGCCCCGGCTGACCGAATGCACCACGCACCAACGGCGCGAAGGCCTCCACGTCGGGACACATGATCAAGACGTCGCGCGGCTGCAGGCCGGCGTCGGCGGCGAACAGGTGCAGCAACCGGTCGCGCAACACCTCGACCTGTCGTTCCGCGCCATGGCACGCGTGTACCTCTACGGAAGTGTCGGCATCGCGCACGGACGCGCTCGGTTCGTCGGCGCGCAGACCTGCCTGCAGTGCGGCCAGCACGGAATTATGCGGCGCGGCAGCCGTCGGGGGGTGATGGTGGTCGCGGTCGACCACCGGCGCCACTCTGCGCTGCAAGTCCTGGACGTCGCGGGAGAGTCCGGCGAGCAGCGGATGCGCGAGTCGGGGCGGTGGATTGTCGGCCCGCCGCCGCGCACCGGTGGGCGCGGCCGCGGCCAGGGTCTCCCACAGCGCCGGACTCGGATGCGGCACGAACAGGTGCACCTCACGGTGCGCCGACACCGCCGACAGCACGTCGAGCAGTGATTCGGTGACACGGGTCGGGCCGAACACCGACAGCCGCTCGGGAAGGTCGATCGCGTGCGGGTTCTCGCGCACGACCGCGCAACGCTCGGCGAGTTCTTCTGCCGGGTGCGGATGACCGATCTCACGTCGGACCGCGCGCCAGAAGTCCGGCTGCCAGGCCAGGTCGTCGGGTACGGGGGCGCCTGCGCCATCGGTGTCGGAGCCATCGGCCCACGCGGCAAGCATCGCCGGTCGCTGACGGCCGTAGGAGTCGAAGAGCTCGGCGATCTGGCGGGCGGTGGCATAGCGGCGACCGCGCCGGTGATCGTCTGCCCCGGCGCCGGCGCCAACATGACGCGCCAGCACGGCCAGGCGTGGATCGTCGATCAATTCGTCCAACACCCGCAACACCGGCCAGGTCATCGCACCGGGCCACCAGCGGCGGCCTGCCGATACACCGGTGGCGTCCGCACCGTCGGCACGACGCTCGGCGCACTCCAACACGCGATCGGTCAGGCGTGCGGGCGAGGTGAAGTCCAGGTTGGCGGCCACGCCGTCGTGCCCACGCGTCGTGCCCAGCCGGGTGGCCAGCCGCTGTTGCAGCCAACGTTCCACGCCCGGCGCGGGCACCGAGACGATTTCGGTGGTCATCGGATCGGGCAGCGGCGTCAGCAGCAGGTGTGCCAGTGCATCGGCCAGAGCATCGGTCCGTTCCGCCCGATGGAGATGGAACATGTGCTGGCGCCTCCTGTGCGTCGTCGGCTGACGTCGCGCGACTCGTTCTCCGCGTCGTTCGATGTGCTGCTCGTGCCGTGGCCCGTCACCGCACCGGCAGGCCGGCGTCGGCCACGTAATGGGCCTCGAGCACCTCGCGCACCTCATCCGGCGGCGGTGTCGGCCGCCCGGTGCGCGGGTCCACCGACACCATGGTCGTCTCGGCGACGGCACAGGTGATGCCGGCCGGATCGATCAATGTCAGCGAGAGGTTGAAGGACGTGGTGCCGACCCGACTGACGCAGGAGCGGACCGTGACCGGTTCCACCGAGTAGTCGAGGACGGCGGAGAAGACGATCTCCTGGCGTGCCACCGACAGGGAGAAGCCGGCGGGCCGGTGCGGAAGCCACCGGGCGAACGACCGCACTCGCGCTTCCTCGAAGATCCGCGCGAACTGCACGTTGTTGATGTGATTGTTGATGTCCATGTCGCCCCAACGCAGCTGGATCGACAGGTCGAGATGTTCGTCGGCCACGTTCGAGAACCCTAGCCGCTGCCCCCGACGGACTGCGATCCGACGAAACGACGACCACCGTTTCCGGATCGACACACGGGTGGCGATGACCGCATCTCGCGGAAAGAGAACCGTACACTCACCGCAGAGCACTTCGGCGAGGGGGAGATCGTGATTCTGGAGACCGCGCGACTCCGGCTTCGGCCGGTCAGCGGGTCCGACGTCGATGCCCTGGTACGTCTCGACGGCGATCCCGAGGTCATGCGTTATGTTAGCGGGGGTGCGCCGACCCCTCAGGAGGTCATCGAAGGCTGGGTGCTGCCCCGCGCCGAGGCCGAGCGTCGAGCCCACCGGACCGGGATGTGGACCGCGCTGGACCGCGACGCCGGGCACTTCCGCGGCTGGTTCGCGTTGCGGACACCTCGGCACAGTTACCACCCCGAGGTGGAACTCAGCTATCGCCTGGCCCGCGAGGTGTGGGGTCGCGGGCTGGCCACCGAGGCGGCCCACGCACTGCTGGACATGGCGTTCCGCGAACTGGGCACCGAACGGGTGTTCGCCAGCACAATGGCTGCCAACATCGCGTCCCGGCGCGTCATGGAGAAGATCGGCATGCGACTGTCGGCTATCCACCTCTGCGATGAGGACATCCTGTTCGGTTCCGGTTCCGGCGAGGTGGAATACGAACTGCTGCACAATCATTGGGAGACCACCACGATGAGCTGGTGTCACGCTCGGACGCCGATCGGGCGATCGCAGCGCCTGGTCACAGAGCCGGGCCGCCACGCGTTCGGCGACCTGACCGCCTGACGCCGGACCGGTGACAATCGGACAGTTCCGGCAGCGGGACGGATCGCGGGGGTCCTCGTCCGGATCTTTCGGCGATGATTGACTACCGTTAGTGGTGCGCGGCAGCAGCCCAACAGCCCACCGACAGGAGATGTTCCTCAGATGAGCAGCCCCACTCCGACCACCACGCGTCCGCATGTCGTCATCGTCGGTTCCGGATTCGGTGGTCTCTTCGCAGCCCAGCGTCTGGGCAAGGCAGACGTCGACGTCACCCTGATCGCCAAGACCACCCACCATCTGTTCCAACCGATGCTCTACCAGGTGGCGACCGGAATCATCGCCGAGGGCGAGATCGCCCCGGCCACCCGCGTCGTCATGCGGAAACAGAAAAACGTCACCGTCTTGCTCGGTGATGTCTTCGACATCGACCTCGACGGAAAGAAGGTGACGTCGAGGCTGCTCGAACGCATCACCGTCACTCCGTATGACAGCCTGATCATCGCGGCAGGCGCCGATCAGTCCTACTTCGGTAACGATCATTTCGCCGAGTACGCACCGGGTATGAAGACCATCGACCACGCCCTCGAACTGCGTGGCCGCATCCTGGGTGCCTTCGAGCAGGCCGAGTTGTCCGACGATCCCGAAGAGCGCGCCAAATTGCTCACCTTCGTGGTGGTGGGCGCCGGACCGACCGGTGTCGAGCTCGCAGGTCAGATCGCCGAGATGAGCGACAAGACCCTCAAGGGCACCTTCCGCAACATCGACCCGACCGAAGCCCGCGTGATCCTGCTCGACGCCGCACCCGCCGTGCTCCCACCGTTCGGTGAGAAGCTCGGTCGCAAGGCGGCCGAACGCCTCACCAAGATGGGCGTGGAGATACAGCTCAACGCGATGGTCGTCGACGTCGACTACGACGGCCTGGTCGTCAAGGAGAAGGACGGCAGCACGCGACGCATCGAGTCGCAGTGCAAGGTGTGGTCGGCCGGCGTGCAGGCCAGTCCGCTCGGACAGCAGCTCGCCGAGCAGTCGGGCGTTGAGCTCGACCGCGCCGGACGGGTCAAGGTGCTGCCCGACCTCACCATTCCCGACAACCCGTATGTGTTCGTGGTCGGCGACATGATGGCGGTCGACGGGGTGCCCGGAGTGGCGCAGGGCGCGATTCAGGGTGGCCGTTACGCCGCCGACGCGATCAAGGCCGGTCTGCACGGACAGACACAGGAGCAACGCAAGCCGTTCAGCTATTACGACAAGGGGTCGATGGCCACGATCTCGCGGTTCAGCGCGGTGATGCAGGTGCCGGTGCCCGGCACGAAGAAGAAATTCGAGACCGAGGGATACTTCGCCTGGCTGGGCTGGCTGGCCTTGCACCTGGTCTACCTGGTGGGCTTCCGCAATCGACTCAACACGCTGATCAACTGGTTCTTCGCCTTCAGCACCCGTGGCCGTACCCAGCTCGCGGTCACCGAACAACAGGTCTACGCGCGGACCGCACTGGGTGCGTTGTCGGCGCTCGAGGGCAAGTCCGAGGACGAAGCAGTCGTCGAGGCAACCGGGGCGATTCCCTCGACGCGGGCGCCCGGGACCGAGTCGGTCCCATCGTCGCAATCGGAGGCAAGTGGATCCGACGAGCCCGAGTCGTCGGCGCCGGAGTCGCAATCGTCGGACACGCAGGCGCGGGCCGAGGCCGGCTGACCGAGCGAGCAGGCCTCACCTGGCGGCCAGGGCCGCCAGATCGAGGTCGTCGGCCAGCGACCGCGTGTGCTGCGCCGACGAACCCAGCGCCGTGGTGAGGGTTGCCGGCGAGCCCTGATCGGGCGCGGCCAGTTCGAGGCGCGTCGCGTAGGCCACCTCGGAGACCGCCGCCTCGCGCGCATCCGGATACCGCAACACGCTGCTGACCGCCCGATGCCCGCTGCCGGCCGGATCACCCAATCCGAGCCGATGCCGCAGCAGCGGGCCGTCGCCGACATCCATCCGCAGCGCACCCTGCCACCGCGCACGCTCGACGTCCTCGGCACGTTCCACGGATCGTCCGAGTTGAGCGTGTTCGGCGACGATGACGGTGGCCGACGGGTCGGCAACGATCGCGGTCGAGGTGCGGTGGTCGGCACCACCGGCCACGACGGTCGGTTGCGGGTCGAGGTGCAGCCGACCGCCCGCGCCAACCTCGATGTCCCATGTCATCACCGAGTCGGGCCGGTTGCGTGCGGGCAGCGCCAGCGTCGCGGCGACTGTTGTGAGGTGCAGCGAGGCGCCTGCCTCGACCACCACGCGAACATCGATCGTGTCACCCCCGAGCGGTGTCGCGGCGGTACTGATCAGGTGGACGGTCTCCACGCCGGTCTGCCGTGCTGCGAGACCACCGACCGCGGCGACGCGCGGCGAGCGGCCACGAACGGCCACGATCTCGATCTGGGTGCGCACGGTCAGCCGGTCACCGCGACCTCGGCCAACTGACGACGGACCCAGGCCAACACATCGGTGGCCGCGGGATCATCGGTCAGCGAGATCATCGCCGTCGGACGCCCCTCCCGCACGCGTTCGGCGTCGGTGCGCATCACCTCGAGATCGGCATGCACCTGCTGCGCCAGATCGGTCTTGTTGATAACCAGCAGATCCGAATACGTCACGCCGGGGCCACCTTTGCGCGGAACCTTGTCGCCCCCGGCCACGTCGATCACGAAGATCTGGGCATCGATCAGGCCCGTGGAGAAGGTGGCGGTGAGGTTGTCACCGCCGGACTCGACCAGGATCAGGTCCAGCGGCGGATTACTCGCGACGAGATCGTCGATCGCGTCGAGATTGGCGGTGATGTCGTCGCGGATGGCGGTGTGTGGGCATCCGCCGGTCTGCACTGCGGTGATGCGCTCGTCGGGCAGAACCGCGTTGCGGCGCAGAAAGTCGGCGTCCTCGGTGGTGTAGATGTCGTTGGTCAGCACAGCCACCGAGAGTTCGTCGCGGAGTTGACGGCACAAGGCGGCGACGAGCGCGGTCTTGCCCGAGCCGACCGGGCCACCGATCCCGATGCGCAACGCCTCACCCGGTTCGCGGTGACGGCGCGGTCGGGAGTGGTCGTGGCCGTGTGGCTGTCCATCGATGAGATGCGGGGGCATGTCGTCCTCTCGTGGGTCGGCTGCGGATCGGTGTGGTGTCCGGTCAGGACACGAACAAGGGCATGTCGCGGCGCTCGTGACGTTCGGCGAACACGTCGAGCATCGGGTCGGAGAGATCGGCTAGTTCGACGGCGGCCGCGGCGGCTACCCGCTCGCATTCCGACCCGAGATCGGCAATCACCACCGCGACATCTGCCGGGTCGAGCGCGAGCAGCCGTTGGCCGGCCGTCGCCGCTCCGCTCATCGTCGTGTAGACGAGGATCAACGCGGTGTGGAAGCCGGACAATTCACTGATGCGGCCGACCGCTCCCGAGATGACCGGCAGGTGCGTGCGCGGCGTGTGGTCACTCCAGTCATGCTGCGGCCACAGGCGGCCGGCGAGTCGACGCATACCCCTGCCCTGGGCCAGCGAGGCACGGCGGCCGGCCGCCGACGGTGTGCGCGCATCGGTCTCCCGTTGCGCGGTCGGGACATCGATTGTTCCGTCGGCCACGGCGGCGGCGATCGACGCGGCCACGAGCCCACTGGTGGCGACTCGACGCCGAAGGAACTCCGCCAGGGTTGTCGCGTCGACGACGACCCGATCGGCGATGGCCTGTTCGACACCGCCGGAGTGCACGTGTCCACCGATCGGCAGTCGCGAGTCGGCGAGTGTGAGCATCATCGACAGCTGCGAGCGGGTCTCGGGGTTCGGCATCGGGCTGTTCGGCATGAGATTGTTCGGCATCGGACTCAGAACAGGAAGTACCGCTGCGCCATCGGCAGTTCGGTCACCGGTTCGCTGTCCCAGACCTCGCCGTCCACCCGCACCGTGAAGGTGTCGGGTTCGATGGCGATCTCCGGGGTCTCCGCGTTGTTGATCATGTCGGCCTTGCCGATTCGGCGGGTGTCGCTCACCGGCACCAACCGACGGTCGAGCCCGAGGGCTTCCTCGATCCCGGCGTCGAGCCCGCCCTGCGCGACGAAACTCACCGACGTTGCCGCCGCTGCCCGCGGTGCTGCGCCGAACATCGGACGCGGCAATACCGGTTGCGGTGTGGGAATACTCGCGTTGGCGTCGCCCATCGCCGCCCAGGCGATGGCGCCGCCCTTGATCACCAGATCCGGCCGTACGCCGAAGAACGCCGGATCCCAGAGCACGAGGTCGGCGAGTTTCCCGGTTTCGACGGAACCGATCTCGCGGTCGAAGCCGTGTGCGACCGCCGGGCAGATCGTGTACTTGGCGATGTAGCGCCGTGCCCGGTTGTTGTCGGCCGCACCGTCACCGGGCAATGCGCCGCGTTTGGTCTTCATGACGTGAGCGGTTTGCCAGGTCCGCAGCACCACCTCGCCGATCCGTCCCATGGCCTGCGAATCCGAGCCGATCATCGAGATGGCGCCGAGGTCGTGCAGGAGATCCTCCGCGGCGATGGTCGACGGTCGAATCCGGCTCTCCGCGAACGCAAGATCCTCGGGCACAGTCGGATTGAGGTGATGACAGACCATCAACATGTCGAGGTGTTCGTCGAGTGTGTTGACCGTGTGCGGACGCGTCGGGTTCGTCGAACTCGGCAGCACGTTGGGGTGCGATGCCACCGTCATGATGTCGGGCGCGTGCCCGCCGCCGGCACCCTCGGTGTGATACGCATGAATGGATCGACCGGCGATGGCGCCGATGGTCTGCTCAACGAAGCCGGCTTCGTTGAGTGTGTCGGAGTGCAGCGCCACCTGCACCCCGGTCTCGTCGGCGACACGCAGGCACGCGTCGATCGCCGCCGGCGTACTCCCCCAGTCCTCGTGAAGCTTGAAACCGGATGCACCCGCACGGATCTGCTCGTGCATGGATTCTGCGGACACCGTGTTGCCCTTACCCAGCAACGCGATGTTCATCGGCCAATGGTCGGTGGCACCCAGGATCGACGCCAAGTGCCACGCGCCCGGCGTGACGGTGGTGGCCTTGCTGCCCTCGGCGGGCCCGGTGCCGCCGCCGATCAGAGTGGTGATCCCGTTGCCCAGCGCCTCGTCCATGATCTGCGGACAGATGAAGTGAACGTGGCAGTCGATCCCGCCTGCGGTGAGGATCTTGCCGTTGCCCGCGATGATCTCGGTGGACGGCCCGATCACCAGGTCCGGGTGCACACCGTGCATGGTGTCCGGATTTCCGGCCTTGCCCAGCGCGGTGATTCGTCCGTCTCGGATTCCGACGTCCGCCTTGATGATTCCCCAATAGTCGAGGACCACCACGCCGGTGATCACCGTGTCCGGCGCGCCGTCGGCGCGGGTGGCGCGGCTCTGGCCCATCGACTCCCGGATGACCTTGCCACCCCCGAACACCGCTTCATCACCGGCCAGACCCGGTCCGCCGCACCGGTCTTCGGTGACCTCGAGCAGCAGGTCGGTGTCGGCGAGGCGAATCCGGTCACCGACGGTGGGGCCGAAGAGCTGCGCGTAACGATCTCGTCCGAGCGTCGCCATCAGTCAAGCCTTCCCGGTGCGTCGAGCGAGATGCCGTAGACCTCGCGGGTGCCGCCGAGGGCGACGAGTGTCACCGTCATCTCGATCCCCGGCTCGAATCGGACCGCGGTGCCCGCCGGGATGTCGAGGCGATGGCCATGCGCGGCCGACCGATCGAAATCCAACGCGGCGTTGGCCTGTGGGAAGTGGACATGACTGCCCACCTGGACCGGACGATCACCGGTGTTGATCACACTCAGCGTGATGGCGTCGGCACCCTCGTTCAGCTCGATGGTGCCTTCGGCGGGCAGGATCTCGCCGGGAACCACCGACGACTGCGTTCGCGACATATCGGCCTCTCGCGGTCAATCGATCGGATTGTGCACGGTGACAAGCTTCGTGCCGTCCGGGAAGGTGGCCTCCACCTGCACGTCGTGCAACATCTCGGGTACACCGGCCATGACGTCGGCGCGGGCCAGGACCTCGCGGCCCGATGACATCAGCTCGGCGACCGTCCGGCCGTCCCGGGCGCCCTCGAGGACATGATCGGTGATCACCGCGACTGCCTCGGGGTGGTTGAGCAGCAACCCACGCGCCTGTCGGCGCCGAGCCAGCTCCGCGGCATAGGAAATGAGCAAACGTTCCTGCTCATGCGGCGACAGACGCACCAGTTCCTCTCCTAGCGACACGGATCCGATCATTGCGACCACACCCATCCGGCGACGGCGCACGCCCAACACCCGGCGTTGCGTAGGGATCATCCTGCCATGACCAGAACCATCCCGGCGCGGTGAGCGCGCTCGACGCGGTCGATCCCGCCGGCGGGACGCGGGCGCGTATCGCCGACCGGACAGCCGGTCAGGCCGGCAGTCCCCCGCCACCGGCGCGCAGCGCGGCCAGCCGTTCGGTGGTGCACAATGGCGCGATCTGCTCGACCTCATCGATGGTGAACGCCTTGGCCGCGAGCCCGCGCTGCAGGACCGATGCCAGCGACATCGCGGTGGCCGGTTCGTCGACGACGTCGGAGGCGGTGCGATCGAAATAGGCCTGTAGCCGACGGGCCGCGGTGGGCATCGCCGACCGGAAGAACCCGATCACCGCCGTCCAGCGAGTGACCAGGTGTCCCGGATGCATGTCCCATCCTTGATAGAAGCCGCGTTCCAACGACCGCAGCACCAGACCGTGATGGCGCCGGACCGCGGCCGCCACCGTGTCCGGTGTGCCCACCGGGACGACCTGGGTGGAACCATCGCTGATCCACACCCCGGTCTGCGCGGCGGCCGCCTGCATGACGGCTTTCGCATGGTCGGCGACTGGGTGGGCCAACGACTGCTGCGCCGAGACGATTCCTGCGGCCGCACTGTAATCGTAAGTGCCGTAGTGCAACGCGGACAGCCTCGGCATACCGCGGTGGATCGCTTCGGCAACGGTTGCGCGTCCGTCGGCACCCACCACGGCCTGCGGGATCTCCACCTGGAGCTCGTAACGCAATGAGTACTCCGCCAGTCCGTGCACACGTTCCAACGCCACGCAGAGCGCGTTCACCGCATCCACCTGGCGCGCGTCACGCAATTTGGGCACGGTGAACACGAAGCCGTCCGGAACACCGCCGGCGCCGTCGAGAACGAGTTCGAGGGTGCGCAGCCCCCGTGCCCGCTCGTGCGCGCCGAGACCCTTGGCCCGCACTCCGGCACTGCGGGGCGCTCCCGGACCGGAACGCGTCCAATCGGCGAGTATCTCGCCGGCCCGACGTGCATCCGCGTCCTCGGCCGCGTCCGCGCGCCAGCCGTACCCGTCCTCGAGATCGATCCGTAGGTCCTCGACCGGCTCGCTGCGCAGTCGCTGCCGGGCGAGGTCGACCACAGTGGCATCACCGGCGAGCTCCACCAGCAGTTCACCGACCTCGTCGGCCACCATCGTCGCGCGCTCACCCCATGCCCGCGGGGTGTCGATGTCGACATCGGCGGCGCTGACATACACGGTGTGCGCGGGCTGCGGTTGCGGCCGGTCGCCCGGATACCCGGCGGCCAGATCGGCGTCCACCGCGGCCAGGAGGTCGTCGATGTGTGCCCGCGCCTCATCGGGCAAGCCACGCCCGGTCATGCGCCGGTGGTGACGCCCGGAACGGTCACTCCCTCGGGCAGCTCGATGTTCTGCAGCCGGACCTGCGAGGTGGCCACCAAACGGCCGTCACCGTCGGTCATGGTGACCCGCCACAGTTGCTGCCGCCGGCCCCGGTGAACCGGCGTGGCCTCCACGGATACCGCGCCCGTGCTGATGGATCTAAGGAAGTCGGTGTTGTTGTTGACCCCCACCGCAGTGCCTCCGATGCCGCTGGACTGCAGCCAGGTGAAACCGCCGATGGAGGCCGTGCCCTCGGCGAGCGCGCAGTAGACACCGCCGTGCACGATGCCGAAGGGCTGATGGTGCTGCTCCGACATCTCCACCGTGCCGGCCACCAGATCCGCGGTCACGTCTGTCAGGCGCAATCCCAATGCGGCATCGAACCCGCGTCCGAAGGTGTCTTTGATCGACTGCTCGTTGTCCACACTCATTCCATGAGACTGGCACGAGCCGCTGCGATGGGTGCGGCGAGGCCACCGACTTCGTCGTTCGCCATATGGGTCCGGGAACCGGTAGGCCCCACGAT
The DNA here is from genome assembly GCF_026262595.1 of Gordonia aquimaris. Lineage (NCBI taxonomy): Bacteria > Bacillati > Actinomycetota > Actinomycetes > Mycobacteriales > Gordoniaceae > Gordonia > Gordonia aquimaris. The sequence goes on from NZ_JAPKFM010000007.1 coordinate 100,090, forward strand.
GCGTTACATCGTGGGGCCTACCGCGGCGTGGACCGGGGGTCTCTGCAGCCCTCAGGACTCTCGCTCGGTCCGACGTGACTCAAACGTAGGGTAGCCTTACCAATGTTGTCAAGGGTGCAGCGGAAACTGATGGGTGACGTGTTCGCGACCGGCCGATGACCGGTCTGCACGAGCAAGAGAAGCGGAAGTAAAATGCGAAGAATGAACGGGCTGGGCGACCTCGAACGAGCAGTCATGGACACCCTGTGGGAGAGCTCGGCGCCCCAGACGGTCCGACAGGTGCACGAGACGCTGTCGCGAGATCGCTCGCTGGCGTACACGACGGTAATGACCGTGCTGCAGCGACTCGCGAAGAAGAACCTGGTCACACAGATCCGGGACGATCGCGCACACAAGTATGTCCCCACCCATCCGCGGGAGGACCTTGTCGCCAGCCTGATGGTCGACGCCCTCAGCGAGGCGGATGCGCCCGGTTCGCGACACGCCGCACTGGTGTCCTTCGTCGGCCGGGTCGGCGCCGACGAGGCAGCAGCCCTACGGTTGGCGCTCGATGAACTCGAATCCGCCCGCGGTACGGGCGAAACGAGTTAGATTCGCCGCAGTACAGCCCACCGCCCACAGCCCACGCGAGGACGTATCGATGACCGCGCTCTTCTTCGGCATCCTGACCTTGGTGTTGGTCGGCCCCGCTGCCGAAGCCATGTCGCGGGCCTCTTGGCCGGTCAAGGCCCCCCGCGCGGCGATGACCCTGTGGCAGGCGATCGCGCTGGCCGGGGTGCTCTCGGCATTCAGCTGCGGGCTGGCCATCGCGGCGAATCTGTTGGCGCCGGGCCCAGACGGTGCGCCGACCACCAACCCGTTGCATGAGATCGAACGACTCGGCCTCCCCCTGTGGCTCACCCTCGTCGGCGTGTTCGCCCTGACCCTGATGATCGGTGCCCGCCTGATGTACACGGTGATCCGTGTCGGAGTCCGCACCCGGGCGCGACGCCACACCCACCGTCAGCTCATCGACATCCTGGACCGCTGCGACCGCAGCGACACCTCACATCCGCTGTTCGGGCGCGACGTGCGCATGATCGACGTCGAACAACCCCTCGCCTACTGCCTGCCCGGCCTGCGTCAGCGGGTCGTCGTCAGTGAGGGCGTCGTCGCCCGACTGTCGCGTGAAGAGCTGATCGCCGTCCTGGCACACGAACGTGCGCACCTGCGCGCGCGCCACGACCTGGTCCTTGAGGCCTTCATCGCGTTGCACGAAGCCTTCCCCCGAGTGGTGCGCAGCAAGTCGGCGCTCGGCGCCGTCGAGTTGCTCGTGGAATCCCTGGCCGATGACCAGGCGGTACGCGCGACGGCTCCGACGACACTCGGACGTGCCCTGGTCGCGTGCGCGGATGCGGTCGCACCACGGGGCGCAATGGCCGTAGGCGGCCCGACGACGCTGGCACGCATCCACCGTCTGCGCGACGAGCGTCCCACCCGACTGCTCGCGACCGCCGCCTACGCCGCGGCCGCGGCAATTCTGGTCGTGCCGACTTTGGCCGTGGCGATCCCCTGGCTGACCGAGCTCAGTCGGTTGATCTCGGCAGCGTGAACCACCTCACAGCCACGGGCATGACCCTCCCACTCGTGACCGGCCGGTCCACGCAATAGGCTTGCAGCCATGACGACTTCTGCCGCCACCGGTTCCGACTCCCCTGACTCGACAAAGGCCCAGATCGGCGTCACCGGTCTCGCCGTCATGGGCTCGAATATCGCCCGCAACTTCGCACGCAACGGCTACACGGTCGCGCTGCACAACCGCAGCATCGCCAAGACCGACGCGCTGTTGTCCGAACACGGCTCGGACGGTTCGTTCATCCGCACCGAGACCATGGAAGAGTTCGTCGCGGCCCTGGAGCGTCCGCGCCGGGTGCTCATCATGGTCAAGGCCGGCGATCCCACCGACGCGGTGATCGAGGAGCTCGCCGGCCTCATGGAGGAGGGCGACATCATCATCGATGGTGGCAACTCGCTCTACACCGACACCATCCGTCGAGAGTCGGCGATGTCGGCCCGCGGACTCAACTTCGTCGGCGCGGGGATCTCCGGCGGCGAGGAGGGCGCCCTCAACGGTCCGTCGATCATGCCCGGCGGACCGAAGGAGTCATACGAGTCGCTCGGGCCACTGCTCGAACAGATCTCGGCACACGTCGACGGTGAGCCGTGCTGCACACACATCGGTCCGGACGGTTCCGGGCACTTCGTGAAAATGGTGCACAACGGTATCGAGTACGCCGACATGCAGCTCATCGGCGAGGCCTACGACCTCATGCGCAAGGCCCTCGACATGCCGGTCGCCGACATCGCCGACGTCTTCCGGGAGTGGAATTCCGGCGACCTCGACAGCTACCTGGTGGAGATCACCGCCGAGGTGCTCTCCCAGGTCGACGCCGAGACCGGCAAACCACTCGTTGATGTGATCACCGACGCCGCGGGCCAGAAGGGCACGGGCCGGTGGACGGTGAAGTCGGCACTGGATCTGGGCATCCCGACCACCGGTATCGCCGAGGCCGTCTTCGCGCGGGCGCTGTCGAGTGCAACCGATCAGCGCAAGCAGGCCCAGGAACTCGAATCGGGCACCCTGTCGGCCGCACCCGCCGACGCGAAGACCTTCGTCGACGACATCAACAAGGCTCTCTATGCCTCCAAGGTCGTCGCCTACGCCCAGGGATTCGATCAGATCGCCGCCGGCAGCGCCGAATACGGCTGGGACGTGACCCCCGGAGACCTCGCCACCATCTGGCGCGGCGGGTGCATCATCCGGGCGAAGTTCCTCAACCGCATCCGCGATGCGTATGCCGAGAATCCGGAACTGCCCAGCCTGCTGCTCGCGCCGTACTTCCGCAGCGCCGTCGAAGACGCGGTGGACAGCTGGCGTCGGGTGGTGGCCACCGCCACCACCATGGGCATCCCGGTGCCGGCGTTCGCGTCGTCGCTCTCTTACTACGACGCCCTGCGCAGCGAACGGTTGCCGGCCGCCCTCACCCAGGGGCTGCGTGACTTCTTCGGTGCGCACACCTACCAGCGCATCGACAAGCCGGGTACGTTCCACACGTTGTGGAGCGGAGACCGGACCGAAGTCACGGCCTGAGAGGAGCTCCGGGGACATCGTGCGATTCCTGGAAGGTCACGCACCGACCCACGATCTGACCTACGACGACCTGTTCATCGTTCCGAACAGATCGGACGTCACATCGCGGTTCGATGTGGACATCTCGACGTCGGACGGCAGCGGCACCACCATCCCGATCGTCGCCGCGAACATGACCGCGGTCGCCGGTAAACGCATGGCCGAGACACTCGCGCGCCGTGGCGGACTGGTGGTGTTGCCGCAGGATCTGCCGATCGCTGCGGTCTCGGCGTCGATCGATCACGTGAAGTCACGTCATCTCGTCGCCGACACGCCGGTCACCCTGACCGCCGAGAGCTCGGTCTCCGACGCCCTGGCGCTGATCCCGAAGCGTGCGCACGGTGCGGCCGTCGTGGTGGACGACGGTCGGCCGATCGGCGTGGTCACCGAGAAACGATGCCGAGACGTCGACCGGTTCTCGCGGGTGCGCGAAGTGCTCGATCCCGACATCATCACGCTGCCGGTGGACACCGCGCCCCGCGATGTCTTCGACGCGCTCGGCGATCGTCACCTCGGGCTCGCCGTGCTCGTCGACGACGACGGGCGTCTGGCCGGGGTCCTCACCCGACTGGGTGCGCTACGACACGCGATCTACCGACCCAACGTCGACGGCGCGGGACGGCTGCGTATCGCGGCTGCCGTCGGCATCAACGGCGACGTGGTGGGCAAGGCCAAGGCGCTCGCCGCGGCGGGCGCGGACCTGCTGGTGATCGACACCGCGCACGGCCATCAGGAGAAGATGCTCAGCGCGTTGGAGGCCGTCGCCTCCGCCGACCCCGGCGTCCCCATCGCCGCAGGCAACGTGGTGTCGGCACAGGGAACCACCGACCTGCTGGATGCCGGCGCGACCATCGTGAAGGTCGGTGTGGGTCCCGGAGCCATGTGCACCACCCGCATGATGACCGGCGTCGGGCGCCCACAGTTCTCTGCGGTCGCCGAATGCGCCGAGGTGGCGCGAGCGCGGGGTGCGCACGTGTGGGCCGACGGCGGAGTGCGCCACCCGCGGGATGTGGCCCTCGCGATCGCGGCCGGCGCGTCGAACGTCATGATCGGCTCGTGGTTCGCCGGCACCTATGAGTCGCCCGGCGATCTGCAGACCGACGCCGGGGGCATGTACAAGGTCAGCTTCGGCATGGCGTCCAAACGTGCCGTCGCGGCCCGGTCGGCCAGTGATGGCGCCTACGACCGCGCGCGCAAGTCGTTGTTCGAGGAAGGCATCTCGAGTTCACGAATCCGGCTCGACCCCGACCGACCGTCGGTCGAGGACCTGATCGATCACATCTGCTCGGGTGTGCGCAGCACCGCCACCTACGCCGGGGCCCGCACGCTGGCCGAGTTGCACGACAAGGTCGTCCTGGGGGTGCAGTCGGCCGCCGGATTCGCCGAAGGGCGCCCGCTGCCGGGCGGGTGGTGACGGTTGGAGATCCTCCTCCTCGTCGCCAGTCTCGTCGGTTTCCTCGCGCTCACCCTGGGGACCGCGCTCTTCGTTGCCGCGGAGTTCTCGCTGACCGCACTGGAGCGGTCGACCATCTCTGACGACGTCGACACTCGCGGCGACCGCCGTTCCCGGCTGGTCCAGCGCGCGCACTCCACGCTCTCGTTCCAGCTCTCCGGCGCCCAACTCGGAATCACGATCACCACACTGATCACCGGCTACATCGCCGAACCGGTCCTGGCCCGGATCCTCTCCCCCGCCCTGACCGGGCTGGGGCTCGGCGAATCCATGGTCGACGGGGTGTCCCTCGTCCTGGCACTCGTCATCGCGACGTCGTTGTCGATGGTCCTCGGCGAGTTGATCCCCAAGAACCTGGCGATCGCGAAGCCGCTGGCGGTCGCCCGTGCCACCGCGGGCCCGATGACGATCTTCTCGGCCGCGTTCCGGTGGGCGATCAACGGCCTCAACGGGTCCGCGAACTGGGTGGTGCGCCGGCTGGGCATCGAACCCGCCGAGGAGCTCGCGTCGGCTCGGTCGCCTCAGGAGCTGGTGTCGTTGGTGCGCAACTCCGCCCGCGAGGGTTCCATCGACGCCGGCACCGCCGCCCTGGTCGACCGCTCCCTGCGATTCGGTGAACTGACCGCCGAGGACCTGATGACACCGCGCGTCACCATCGAATGCCTCGACCGTGACGACAACATTCGCGATCTGGTGTTGGCGTCGTCGCGAACCGGGCATTCTCGCTTCCCCGTGGTGATCGACGGGGACCTCGACGACCTGGTGGGCGTCGTCCACATCAAGCAGGCGTTCACCGTGAGTCCCGAGCGCGCCGCGCACACCACCGTCGCCTCGATCGCGCGGACGGTGCCGCGGGTGCCGGTGAGCCTCGACGGGGACGCACTGATGGAGCGGATCCGCGCCGACGGTATGGAGGTCTGCGTGGTGATCGACGAGTACGGCGGCACCGCAGGCATCGTCACCACCGAGGATCTGATCGAGGAGATCCTCGGCGACGTCACCGATGAGCACGACCGCGAACGCGCCGACGTCGCCGAGGACGGCGCGGGCTACCTGTGCTCGGGGCTGCTCCGGATCGACGAGGTCGCCGATGCCACCGGCTACCGTGCTCCGGAGGGGTCCTACGACACGCTCGGCGGTCTGGTCATGTTCTGCTTGGGCCGCATACCGATGGTCGGCGACACGGTCGAACTGCCCGACCGTACCCCCGCCATCGACGCCGACGACGACGAACACGAACCGGCCGAGAGCGACGACGTCTCCTGGCGGGCGACGGTGACCCAGATGGACGGCCGACGAATCGACGTCGTCTCGCTACAGCCGGTCGGCGACGCGACCCGCGCAGGGGCGCCGACCCATGGGTGATCTCTGGGCGGTGCTGCTCACCGTGGTGCTCCTCGGCGGCAACGCATTCTTCGTCGGTGCCGAGTTCTCGCTGATCTCGGCACGTCGCGATCGACTCGAGGCCCTCGAAGAGGCCGGGAAGAAGCGTGCGCGGACCGTGATCGGCGCCGGCGAGCGACTGTCGCTGATGCTGGCCGGCGCGCAGCTGGGCATCACCATCTGCTCCATCCTGCTCGGCCGGGTGGGCGAGCCGGCGGTCGCCCATCTCATCGAGCGACCCCTTCATCTCGTACACGTACCCGATGCCCTGCTGCATCCGATCTCGTTCACCGTCGCGCTGTCGCTGGTGGTGGTGCTGCACATCCTCATCGGCGAGATGGTGCCCAAGAACATCGCGCTCGCCGGCCCGGAGACCTCGGCGATGTTGCTGGTACCGGCCCACCTCATGTTCATCCGGATCGCGCGTCCGCTCATCGCGTTCTACAACTGGCTCGCCAACATCTCGCTGCGCTTGATGCGGGTGGAACCCAAGGACGAACTGGCCTCCAGCGTCTCCCCGGGGGAACTGGCCCAGATGATCGTCGAGTCCAAGCGGGAAGGACTGATCGACGCCGAAGAACATGAACGGCTGACCCGTGCGCTGCAGTCGGTCAGCCGGACCGTCGGTGAAGTGATGATTCCACTGGACACGCTGCGCAGCGTGTCGATGGAGGTGGACGAGAAAACCGGCGGCACCGGGCCCACACTCGGGTCGGTGGAGCGCGCGGTCAGTGACACCGGGTTCTCCCGGTTCCCGGTCCGCGGGCCCGACGGCACACTCACCGGCTACCTGCACCTCAAGGACGTCCTCGACGAGATTCTCGACGAGCGGATCGGACCGGACACGATCATCGGCATCTCCAAGATCCGCGCGCTACCGGTCATCGCGTCATCCACCCTGCTCGAGGAGGCCACCTCCGCACTGCGCCGCACCAGCTCGCACCTGGGCGCGGTGGTCGACGAGAGCGGCCGCACCATCGGAGTCGTCGCGCTCGCCGACCTGGTCGAGGAATTCGTCGGCAACGTCCGCGACGAGACCCATCGGGTATGACGACGGGGTCGGCCGCCGAGACCCGTGTCGACGGGGTGCTTACTCGTCGTCAGTGGATCGGGCTGCGTGAGAGTCATCGCGATCGAGTCGAGGCGTTGATCGGTGACTATCTGCGCGAGCGCCGGAGCGGGTCGAAGCACCCGGTGATCGACTTCCTGTTCACGTACTACTCGTCACGGCCGGCGCATGTGCAGCGCTGGCATCCCGGCTACGGCGTCGTGCTCGGTGACGCCGACGAATACCTGCCCCTGCGTGGCTATCGGCGCGTGGCCGGCGGGGTGTCGGTGGACCCCGATCACCTGCGCGCGCGGACGGGCACTCTGGCCGCCACCGAAGCGCTGCTACGTGCCACGGCCTCGCGTCCTGCGCGGCTGGGTTGCTTCGGCCTGCACGAATGGGCGATGGTCTACCGCACCGACGATCTCCGCCACGACCTTCCGCTACGCCTCGGGGCCGCCGGAACCGATGCGGTGGTCGACGAGATGCCACTGCGCTGCACTCATTTCGACGCGTTCCGGTTCTTCACACCGCTCGCGCGGCCATACAACGAAGCCAAACTGACCCGCGACCATCAGCTCGCCGATGAGCAGCCGGGCTGTCTGCACGCGACGATGGACCTGTACCGGGCGTGCTTCACGCTGGCACCGTTGATCGACTCCGACCTGACCCTGGACTGCTTCGCTCTCGCGCTGCGCGCCCGCGAACTCGACATGCGGGCGAGTCCCTACGATCTGAGCGAGCTGGGCTATGACCCGGTGCCGATAGAGACCCCCGCCGGTCGAGCGCAGTATGTGCGCGAACAATCCGAGATCGCGACCGCCGGCGAGATCCTTCGGGCCGCGGTGGCCGAACGGTGTCGTCACCTGCTCGGACAGACCGGACGGGATCCCCGCGAAGCGCCGATTACCGGCGAGTAGCATGGTGGGGTCGATTCACCGTAGGAGAAAGGCTGTCATGTCTGACCGGACCAACGTCAATGGACTGCAGGTCGCCACTGTCCTGTATGACTTCATCAACAACGAGGCGTTGCCCGGTACCGGTGTAGACCAGAACAGCTTCTGGGCGGGCGCCGCATCGGTCATCGGCGACCTTGCCCCGCGCAACCGGGAACTGCTCGCCGTACGCGACGATCTGCAGGCCAAGATCGACCAATGGCACAAGGACAACGACGGTGCCGGGGACTTCGCCACCTACAAGAAGTTTCTCACCGACATCGGGTACCTGGTCGAGCCGCCGGCCGATTTCCAGATCGCCACCGAGAACGTCGACCGCGAGATCGCCGAGACGGCAGGACCGCAGCTCGTGGTGCCGGTGCTCAACGCCCGGTTCGCCCTCAACGCATCCAACGCACGGTGGGGGTCGCTCTACGACGCGCTCTACGGCACCGACGTGATCCCCGAGACCGACGGCGCCGAAAAGGGTTCGTCCTACAACCAGGTGCGCGGTGACAAGGTGATCGCCTACGCGAAAGCCTTCCTCGACCAGGCGGTGCCGCTCGAGCAGTGCAGCTACACCGACGTGGCGGCGTTCGCGGTCGTCGACGGAGCACTGCAGGTCACGTTGGCCGATCAGAAGACCGCCACCCTCGCCGACCCCTCGGCGTTCGCCGGTTATCGCGGCGAACCGTCGTCACCGTCGTCGATCCTGTTGCGCCACAACGGCCTCTACCTCGACATCGAGATCGATCCGGAATCGCCCATCGGAAAGACCGACCCGGCAGGCATCAAGGATGTGGTGATGGAGTCGGCGATCACCACGATCATGGACTTCGAGGACTCGGTGGCCGCCGTCGACGCCGACGACAAGGTGCTCGGCTACCGCAACTGGCTGGGACTGAACAAGGGTGATCTCGCCGAAGAGGTGAGCAAGGGCGGCAAGAGCTTCACCCGCACGCTGCACGCCAACCGTGAGTACACCGCACCCGATGGTTCCGGCTTCGATCTGCACGGCCGTTCACTGCTGTTCGTGCGCAACGTCGGTCACCTGATGACCAACCCGGCAGTGCTCGACGCCGACGGCAACGAAGTCCCCGAGGGCATCCTCGATGCACTGGTGACCTCGCTGGCCGGTATCCACGGGCTGTCCACCGAGGCCGGTGTGCAGAACTCACGAACCGGTTCGATCTACATCGTCAAGCCGAAGATGCACGGACCCGACGAAGTGGCGTTCACCGTCGAGCTGTTCGGTCGCGTCGAGCAAGTGCTCGGACTGCCGGAGAACACCCTCAAGGTCGGCATCATGGACGAGGAACGTCGCACGACCGTCAACCTGAAGGCCTGCATCAAGGCCGCCGAGAATCGCGTAGTCTTCATCAACACCGGCTTCCTCGATCGGACCGGCGACGAGATCCACACCTCCATGGAGGCCGGCGCGATGATCCGCAAGGGTGAGATGAAGCAGCAGAAGTGGATCGCGGCCTACGAGGACTTCAACGTCGACACCGGCCTGGCCGCCGGACTGCAGCACAAGGCGCAGATCGGCAAGGGCATGTGGGCCATGACCGACCTGATGGCCGACATGGTCGAGCAGAAGATCGGCCAGCCGAAGGCCGGTGCCACGACCGCCTGGGTCCCGTCACCGACAGCTGCGACGCTGCACGCGATGCACTATCACCTCGTGGACGTCTTCGAACGTCAGGACGAGATCGCCAAGCGCGACCCCGCTGACGTCGACGACATCCTGACCATTCCGCTCGCACCGAAGACCGACTGGTCGGCCGAGGAGAAGCAGCAGGAACTCGACAACAACTGCCAGTCGATCCTGGGTTATGTGGTGCGCTGGATCGACCACGGTGTGGGTTGCTCCAAGGTGCCCGACATCCACGACGTCGCACTGATGGAAGACCGCGCCACCCTGCGCATCTCCAGCCAGTTGCTGGCGAACTGGATTCATCACGGCATCGTGACCGCCGACGACGTGGTCGCTTCGCTGGAGCGGATGGCCCCGGTGGTGGACCGACAGAACGCCGACGACCCCGCTTACCGTCCGATGGCTGCGGATTTCGACTCCAACATCGCGTTCCAGGCCGCGAAGGCACTGATCCTGGAGGGGACCACCCAGCCCAGCGGATACACCGAGCCGATCCTGCACGCCAAGCGCCGCGAGTACAAAGCAGCCAACGGCTGACCGATGCCCGGACAGCCGTCCGCGGACGGATGGTCGGCAGGCCACCATGCTGTCAGCCGGGACGATGTCCGCTATCGTCGTCATCTGTCACCCCGATCACAGTCGGATCGGGGTGACAGACGGCGAATGCCCGAAGAGCGGAAGGCGGGGGGTTGGCTCACCATCGCAGCACCGACCGTGGCGCATCGATGCGTGGTCGGGGGGTCAGTCGAGGTCTGGTCGGCGCACTGCTGACCGTCGTCCTCGTGGCGGCCGTGGTCGTGGTGTGGTTCCAACTCGGCGACCGTATCGACCGGCAAGGTGAGCAAGCCGCCGGCAACTGTGTCGAAGGTCGTACCACCGTTCCGATCATCGCCGACCCCGATGTCGCCGATGCGTTGAGCACCATCGCCGCCGAGTATTCGGAAACCGGGCCGGTGGTGCGTGATCACTGCGTGGTGGTAGAGGTCCGGCCCGGCGACGCGAAGGTCACCCTGGACGGTCTGGCCGGCGCCTGGGATCCCGCCGCGCTCGGCGCCCGGCCTGCGGCGTGGGTGCCGCAGTCATCGATCTGGGCGGCGGATCTGGTCAGCGCGCGCCCCGACATCGTCGACGGCACTCCGTCCTCACTGGTCAGTTCGCCGGTGGTGTTGGCCACCGCCCCGGAGTTGGCCGAGGCGTTCGACGGCGAACTCGACTGGCAACAGTTGCCGACGCTGCAACAGCGCGATGCCTCGTTGGGCGCCTTCGGGTTGGGCAGCTGGGGTTCGATTCGCCTGGCGATGCCGATTGGTGCGCAGTCCGACGCGACGGCGCTGGCTGCGCAGGCGGTGGCGATGCAGGTCACCCGGACCATGGGTCCGCTCACCGAACAGGACGCGGACTCGCCGCGGGTGGCCTCGAGTATCGAAGCGATGTCGTCGGGTGCACCGCAGTCGCCCGACGGGACGCCGGTCGGCGCAGCTCGGCTGATGGCCGATGCGTCCGACCCGGCCGACGCCACCATTCATGCCGTGGCCATCACGGAACAGTCGCTGTATCAATTGACCCGCGACGACACCACCCCACGTCTCGCCGAGGTGATCCCTGGAGGTCCGACCCCGATCGCCGACTATCCGATCGTCCGACTCACCGGTGACGGCGTCGCAGCCGAACAGACCGATGCGGTGGCCGAGTTCTTCGCCTTCGCCAGCCAGCCCGAACATCTCGCGACGCTGACGGCACTGGGGTTCCGCGGTGACGCGCCGATGCCCGAGAAGACCGCCACCGTCACATTCCCGCTCACCGAGAACCCGATGCCGATTCCCGAGACGGCGGCAACTGTCACCATCAATCGGCTCGTCTACGGGCCCGACAGCGGGCCGGTGACGGCGGGGTGAGGACTTCGGACTGAGGTGACGTGGTCTCGATACGCCCCTCGCCTAGCGGCTCGGGGCTACTCGACCACCGACATTCGCCCCGGCCACCTTCACCACCGACAAACGACCCGGCGTACCCCGTCGATGAGTAGCCGCGAACGTAGTGAGTGGCCCCACCCGCTGATCGAGTAGCCGCGAACGTAGTGAGTGGCCCCACCCGCTGATCGAGTAGCCGCGAACGTAGTGAGTGGCGTATCGAGATCAGCTGCTGAAGGCCTCGATGGGCGGGCAGCTGCACACGAGGTTGCGGTCGCCGAAGGCCTGATCGATCCGTCGGACCGCGGGCCAGATCTTGGCGCGGGCACCCGCCGACGGGAGGCCGAGCGGATACACCGCCACCTCTCGGGAGTAGGGGTGATCCCAGTCGCCGACCAACGCCTCGGCGGTGTGCGGTGCCCCGCGCAGCGGGTTGTCGTCGGCTGGCCACTCCCCGGCTCCGACGCGGTCGATCTCGGCGCGGATGGCGATCATCGCGTCACAGAACGCGTCGAGTTCGTCGAGATTCTCACTCTCGGTCGGCTCCACCATCAGTGTTCCCGCCACCGGAAAGCTCATGGTGGGTGCGTGGAAACCGTAGTCGGCCAGTCGTTTGGCCACATCGTCGACGGTGACGCCGGTCTCCTTCGTCAACGGCCGAAGGTCGAGGATGCACTCGTGGGCGACCAGACCATTCTCGCCAGCATACAGCACCGGGTAATGATCCCCGAGACGCCGCGCGATGTAGTTGGCCGAGGCGATCGCGGTGAGGGTGGCTCGACGCAGCCCGTCGGCGCCCATCATCGCAATGTAGGCGTAGGTGATCGGCAGGATCGAGGCCGATCCGTACGGCGCCGCCGAGATCGTCGAGTCCCCGGGGAGGTCGTCGGCGAGGGGATGACCGGGCAGATACGGCGCGAGGTGAGACCGCACCGCGACCGGCCCCACACCCGGACCGCCACCCCCGTGCGGGATGCAGAAGGTCTTGTGCAGGTTCAGGTGACTCACGTCGCCGCCGAATCGTCCTGGACGGGCCACACCCACCAGGGCGTTCAGATTCGCACCGTCCACATACACCTGGCCGCCCGCATCGTGCACGGCCGCACAGATCTCCTCGATGTCGTGCTCGAAGACGCCATGGGTCGATGGGTAGGTGATCATGATGGCGGCCAGCGCATCCCGGTGTTTGTCGATTTTGGCGCGCAGATCGTCGACGTCGACGTCGCCGTTCTCTCGGCAACCGACCACCACCACGCGCAGCCCGGCCATGACCGCCGATGCGGCGTTGGTGCCGTGCGCGCTCGATGGGATCAGGCACACGTCGCGGCCGGTGTCACCGCGCCCGAGATGGTATCGGCGGATCGCCAGCAACCCGGCGAACTCGCCCTGCGAGCCCGCGTTGGGCTGCACGCTCACCCGGTCATAGCCGGTGACGGCGACCAGCCAGTCCTCCAGGGTGGAGATCACCTCGCGGATGCCGACCGTGTCGGCCGCCGGGGCAAACGGGTGCAGGCGCGCGAAGCCGGGCCAGGTGATCGGTTCCATCTCCGCGGTGGCATTGAGCTTCATGGTGCACGAACCCAGTGGGATCATGCTGCGATCGAGCGCGATGTCCTTGTCGGAGAGCGCACGCAGATAGCGCAGCATCGCCGTTTCGGTGCGGTACCTGTTGAACGCCGGATGCGTCAGGAATTCGGTGTCACGGGTCTCGATCGGCTGCGAAAATGCATGTCGGCGAACTCCTTCGGCGCTGAACGCACGCAGCACCACAGCGAGATCGGCTGCGGTGGTGGTCTCGTCGCACGCGATACCCACGGTGTCGCCGTCGATCCGCCGCAGGTTCACGTTCTCGCGCTTGGCATGTGCGATCACGCTGTCGGCCTGCCCGGGTGCGCGAACCACGATCGTGTCGAAGAACGACGAGTGGGCGATGGAAAACCCCGCAACGGTGAGACTGTCGGCCAGGAACACCGCATGTTCGTGGACGCGACGAGCGATCGCCCGCAATCCGTCGGCCCCGTGATAGGACGCGTACATCGCGGCCACCACCGCCAGGAGCACCTGCGCGGTGCAGATGTTGCTGGTCGCCTTCTCACGCCGGATGTGTTGTTCCCGGGTCTGCAACGACAGGCGGTAAGCGAGATTGCCGTCGGCATCCTTCGAAACACCCACCAGACGGCCGGGCAGTTGACGCGCATGCGTCGAACGCACACACAGGTAGCCGGCGTGCGGTCCACCGAATCCCATCGGCACGCCGAAGCGCTGGGTGGTGCCGAAGCAGACATCCGCGCCCAACTCACCCGGTGGCGTGATCAGGGTCGCTGCCAGCAAGTCGGCCCCCACCGCGACCAGAGCCCCGCGCGCATGCGCGGCGTCGATGACGGGGCCGACATCCAGGATGCGGCCCGACGCCCCGGGTGCCTGCATGATCACACCGAAGAAGTCTCCCTCGGGCAGACCGCAGTCCGGCATCGCGGGATGCAGCGAGGCCTCGACGACCTCGATCCCGAGCGGTTGAGCGCGGGTGTCGATCACGGCGCGCGTCTGTGGGAAGAGGTCGGCATCGACCACCAACCGTGGTGATCGGGACTTGCCTGCACGTCTCAGCAACGTCATCGCCTCGGCCGCAGCGGTCGCCTCGTCGAGCATCGATGCGTTGGCGACCTCCATCCCGGTCAGATCCGCGACCATGGTCTGGAAGTTGAGCAACGCTTCGAGCCGACCCTGGCTGATCTCGGGCTGATAGGGCGTATAGGCGGTGTACCACGCAGGGTTCTCCAGCACGTTGCGCAGGATCACCGGCGGGGTATGGGTGTCGTGGTAGCCCAGCCCGATCATGGAGCGGGCGACGGTGTTGCGGTCCGCGAGGTGGGCGAGTTGTTCGTGCACGTCGTGCTCGCTGACCGCGGGCGGCAACGACTGCAGACCGTTGGAGTCCGGCTCATCGGCGATGACCGCCGGGACCACCCGGGCGGCGAGTTCATCGAGAGACGAGATGCCGATCGCGGCGAGGATACGTTCGGTCTCGGTGGCATTCGGGCCGACGTGGCGATCGACGAAGGCGGCAGAGACGGGCGTGGCGGGCATGACAGGTCAACCTCTCGGCGGTCTGCGGCCCTCCCCCTCTGTCATGCCTGTCGATCCGCGAACGGACAGCTGGGCGCCTGAGAGATTCGGCCGGTAGTCGACCTTTCACCGTGGGCGGAGCCGGGTTGCCCCGACTCACTTTCCAGAGACGCCGTCAACATCACGGTCCTGGGTGCCTGAGAGTTTGACGAGGAGGTGTTGCTCCTTCGGCGGCCTCCGCCCATGTGGCGGTGACTCTCTCCCGAGACGCAGCGGCGCGACCTCAGTATACGTGGGCATGACCACGGCGCAGGTCGCCCGTCTCCGGCGACGACGCGATCCGGCCCGACAAAACCTGACAGTCGATGTCGTGATTCGCTGATCTACTGGCGTGGCGTCATCACCCACGACCCGAGGAGCGCCCTGATGCCCGCACCGAACCTGTTTCTGATCTACGTCCGCGACGCTGAGGCCGCAACCACGTTCTACTGCGAATTGTTCGATGTACAGCCGAAATTCGTGAGTCCTCGCTATGTCGCCTTCGAGGTCGCACCCGGGGTTCTGTTCGCCCTGTGGACCGGTCGTAGTGACCACGCGGTTCCTGCCACCCCGCGCACGTGCGAGGTCGGGCTGATGATTCCCGGCGCGGCGTCCGCGATCGACGCGATCCATGCGCGGTGGGCGGCGGCAGGTGTCCGAGTGGTGCAGGAGCCTTATGACGACGTCTTCGGCCGAACATTCGTGGCCGCCGATCCGGACGGCAACCTCATCCGGGTTTCGCCGATGGATTGACGCTGCGCCACACTGCGCCGATCGGTCCGGCAGGAGTGCATGGGCCGCTGATGCCTCGGCACCCTGACCGGCCCGAGGGCTCTAGCCGGTCCGACGGGTCCGATTCTTGCGCCGCGCGGCCAGTTCGTCTTCTGGCGCGGTCTCGGTGACACCGCCATCGGCCCGCTCGCCGGGGAAGTCGGCGATGGTTCCGGTCAGTTCACGCATGGCACCGCTGACAGCGATCCCGAAGACGCCCTGGCCACCTTGCAGTAAGTCGACGACCTCTTCCGCCGAGGTGCACTCATAGACCGTGGTGCCGTCGGAGAACAGGGTGATGCGGGCCAGATCCTCCACCCCACGCTGACGTAGGTGGTCGACCGCGACCCGGATGTTCTGGAGCGAGATCCCGGTGTCGAGCAATCGCTTCACGATCTTGAGGACCAAGATGTCCTTGAACGAGTACAGACGCTGGCTGCCCGACCCTGCCGCGCCGCGAATGGACGGCACCACCAGCGACGTGCGGGCCCAGTAGTCGAGCTGCCGATAGGTGATTCCGGCGATCTGGCACGCACTGGGCACGCGATAGCCCACCAGCTCGTCCGGCACGGTGTCGTTGGGAAAGATGCCGGGCGCGATGTCATCGAGACTGCCCTGCGTGGCGGCACCCGAGTTCGACGCCCCGGTGCGGTCGCTGTCGACCTCGCCGTCGGCCGCGGTCACCTCGGTCGGTGACGGCATTTCGTCGTCGAACGGCTGATCGCCCACTGCAGACTCCCTCGCAACGCCAGGATCGACTCGACAGACACGTCAGCTCGAGGTTTCCCTCGAGACTGCTACAACAGTACGCGCCTGACAGACGATCATCCTTCGTCCCCGCTCAATTCGGGCGACGTGTCGACGGTATGCGGCCCGCGAGGGCGGAATCAACGCGACTCGCCCTGTAACCTCAACCTCTACTTGAGATCGAGCAAACAGTGACCCGGCGGTGTCCGTTCCGTGATCTGGGTCGTTCGCCCCTGTTCTCGGCAACCGATCCAGCGTTGGGCGCCATCAACGCGCTACGCCCCGCCGCTCGCCTTGAAGTCGTCCGGCGAGACGTTGTCGAGGAATTCCTTGAACTTCTCGACCTCGTCCTCTTTGGCCTCCGCGGGAGCGTCCTCGTCGCCGTTCTCGTCG
Source organism: Gordonia aquimaris (assembly GCF_026262595.1). Taxonomy (NCBI): domain Bacteria; kingdom Bacillati; phylum Actinomycetota; class Actinomycetes; order Mycobacteriales; family Gordoniaceae; genus Gordonia; species Gordonia aquimaris. Next base: position 116,661 of record NZ_JAPKFM010000007.1, read on the forward strand.
GGGATGAGCAGTCCCGCCTCGGTCAGTACGTCTTCGTCGGCGACGATCGGCACTCCCGCCCTCATGGCGACCGCGATCGAATCCGACGGGCGCGCGGAGACCCGCAATTCGTCGGCAAAGACCATCTCCGCGTAGAAGGTGCCCTCTTGCATGTCGACGATGCGGACCTCGCGCAGCGTCTTGCCGAAGTCGTTGATCAAGTTGACGATCAGATCATGGGTGAGCGGACGTGGCGGCTCGATACCCTTCTGCTGCAAGGCGATCGATGCGGCCTCGCTCTGTCCGATCCAGATCGGCAGATACCGTTCACCCTCCACCTCACGCAGGAGCAGCACCGGCTGGCTCTGCGGCGGCTCGACCCGAATGCCCACGACTCGCATTTCGCCCATCTCGCACCCGCTTCCTCATGATCGCCGGATGATCGGTCGGTGGCTCCTCGAAGGCAGTCCCTCGCGCCTGCCGATCACTGAACACGACGCTACACCGCATGACCCGACCGTGGCGGCCACCCGAGCCCAGATCGGTCCGGGATCGACAGATCAGTCCAGGACGTCGCGGACCGCGGCCTTGACCAGCTGGGTGTGCAACGTCACCGACAGAGCAGCGATCTCACGGACCAACTCCTCGGCGCGATCCCGCGCCCCGGTTCCCTTGCCCTTGGCGATCGGGTTCGCGATCTGCGCCACCAAGCCGGCCTCGCGGTCCGCGGAGACCTTGAACGCCCGCAGATGCCGCGTCTCCAGACCGTAATTGGCCAGCGCCGCCGCAGCCTCGACCAGTCGCACGGCGTCTTCGTCGAAGAATCCGGCCGGACCGGCCGACAGCAGGCCGTTGCGTTGTAGCTCGGTCACGAATGCCGCATCCACACCAGTGCGCTCGATGAGGGCCTCGCGTGACACCCGATCGCCCCGGGAACCGAAGTCGGTGGCCGGCGCCACCGCTCCGCGAGCCGAGGAGATCAGCCGGGTGGCGCCACCCGGACCGCCGTCGCCGCTGTCGATCGCGTCGAGTTGCTCCTTGATGACCTTCAGCGGCAGGTACCGATCCCGTTGTGCGGTCAGCACGAATCGCAATCGCTCGACATCTGCCGAACTGAACCGGCGATAACCCGACGGCGCCCGCTCGGGAGTGATCAGACCCTCGGATTCCAGGAAGCGGATCTTGGAGATCGTCACGTCCGGGAAATCCTCACGCAACAAGGCGAGGACCGAGCCGATCGACATCGATCCTTCGCCGCGCTGACCTGCCGACGACGCCGTCACGGCGTCAGGCGCCGGCGTGGCCGTCGCGCGGACCGCTCAGGAACACGAGACGGAACTTGCCGATCTGGACCTCGTCGCCATTGCTCAGCTGCGCGGTGTCCACCGGCTCACGGTTGACATAGGTGCCGTTGAGGCTGCCCACGTCGACTACCTGGAACTCGTTGTCACCGAGGCGGAATTCGGCGTGGCGACGGCTCACCGTCACATCGTCGAGAAAGATGTCGCTGTCAGGATGCCGACCCGCCGACGTCGTCGGCTGATCGAGCAGAAATCGCGAGCCGGCGTTGGGGCCGCGCTTGACGACAAGCAGCGCCGTGCCGGGAGAGAGCCTCTCGACCCCGGTATCGGCAGGTTCACTCGAGGTGGTCGCCCCGGCGTCGAGTTCGGAGATGAACTCCTCCCGGAAAACCGATGTGGTCTCCACCGGCGCCTCGAGGTCCTTGTCGTTTTCGCTCACCACTTCTCCTTCGTCTGTTTCGGTGCCCGCGGATCTCGGCGTCACCGGCATGTCACGGCTCGCGGCGACACGCGAGTCGCATGTCCCGCACGCCGACGATGCCGGTCCGTCATCGTCCACCTCGGGCTCCGGTCCGGCCGACGACGTTCGGGTCGGCGGGCCGGATCTGCTGTGAGTAACCGTACCGTGTCGCGGCCTCCACACGGGCGATCGAGTCGATCACGACACCGACGATCATAGTCGTATGCGTCGAGCCGACCGACCGCCGACACCGGCCGCGTCACCGGCTTGTGATTCACCACCACATGTGCGGCGAATCAGCCCTCGATGACCGCGCGATAGCCGTCGGCGTCGAGAGTGTCGGCCAGCGCCGCGTCCAGAGCGGACTCATCGGCGACGCTGATGACGACCAGCCATCCCGAACCATACGGGTCCGAGTTGACCAATTCGGGAGCCGTCTCGAGCTCGCCGTTGACCTCGGACACCGTACCCTCCAGAGGCCCGTAGATGTCCGAGACACTCTTGGTCGACTCGACCTCGGCGAAGGACTCGCCGGACTCCACGGCGTCGTCGACGGCCGGCAGCTGCACGAACACCACGTCACCGAGCGCGTCCTGTGCGAAATCGGTGATGCCCACCCGAACACTGGTCGGCCCGGTCCTCTCCACCCATTCGTGTTCGGCCGTATAACGCAGGCCGGCGGGCACATTGGTTTCGGTCACGGTGCACCTTTCTGGTCTGTCGCACCAACGCGGCGGCGACTCTTCGGAAATTCAGGTTACGTTGCGGCGGCGTTCTGCGGAGGCATCCGTCGGAGCACGAGCACTGTCTGATACCCGTACAGCACAAACGACCACAGATACAGCCCGACGCCCCAGATCATGAACGCCCACCCGATGGGATAGCAGATGGTGCCGATGATCGAATCCAATTGTCCGGCAAGCAGCCACGGAAACGCGCTCATCAAGGCGAAAGTGGCCGCCTTGCCGATGTAGAGCACCGGCAATGCCACCAGGCCACGTGAACGCAACAGCGGTGCCGTGGCGAACAATGCGAGATCGCGCGCGATGATCACCGCGATCAGCCACCACGGCACGAACTCTCGGATTCCGAACGCGATGGGGATGATGACGATGTAGAGACGGTCGGCGGCGGGATCGAGCAATGCGCCGATCCGTGAGGACTGGTCGAGCCAACGCGCGATCTTGCCATCCGCCCAGTCGGAGAAACCGGAGAACAACAGGATCGCGAACGCCCAGCCATCGGCTTCTTCGACCAGCAACAGCCAGATGAACACCGGTATCAGCGCGAGCCGTAAGACGCTCAGTGCGTTCGGAACGGTCAACCATCGATCGTCGGCGACGGTGGTGGCCTCGGCCTGCGCTCGGGGATCACCGCGGCCGTCCGTGTCTCCGGTCACCGGAAGATGCCGATGATGCCCTGCAGGGTCTTCGCGCCGCCCGACGCGAAGAGGTTGTCGTGCACCATGTACGTCCACGTGGTGGTGGAGCGATGCAGATCGGCGGTCCCCAGATCGACACCGTCGTTGGTGATCGTCGCGGAGGTGAAGGTGACGCACGCCTTGTCCACGGCCTCGGTGGGCAGACCGGCGAACTCGTCGAGGATCAGTTTGTGGAACTCGTCGAGCGGGCTCTCCTTGCCGAGCGAACGCAGGTGAATACTCGCCCGGACGTCGGACACGAACGCCAGATGATCGGCCCATGCCCGGTCGAGGTGATACAGCATGATCTCGCGTGCCGCCTGCACGAGGACCTCGCGGTCCACCGGCTCGACCGGCGGCATCGGGGCCGCCTCGGCTGTCGTCCCCTCCGCGGTCGCCGAGCGATCGGGGTTCGACCCTTCAGCGCTCGACCCCTCAGCGCTCGACTCTTGAGGGCTCGACTCTTGAGGGCTCGACCCCTCGGAACTCGACTCTTGAGCGCTCCGCTCGGCGGTCTTTGCACCCGTCAGTTGCGCATACCTGTCCGGTTCACGTGCGCTGAGTTCGTCCAGCGCGGTGTCGGTGGTCAGGATCTCCATCCGCCGCGCAACAACGATGTCGCGCTGCTGATTGACGAGTTTGTTGTAGCGCCAGGTGTTGGCGTGCAACTCGAGCATCACACCTTCAGCGACCCGTTGCGCCTGTTCGATGAGGTCTATTCCCTTGGCTCCCATCGAGCCGTCCTCGGACTGGGAGACGGGGTCTCGTTTGAAAGCCAGATTCCTTGTCACGACCGGATCCTCGAGACTGGAGAAGAACACCGAGCGGCCCGGATCACCCTGACGGCCGGCGCGTCCCCGCAGTTGGTTGTCCAGACGCTGAGTGTCATGCCGTCCGGTCCCGATGACACAGAGCCCACCCAACTCCACCACTTCCTCTCGCGCGGCAGCGTCGTCTGCGGAACCGCCGAGCCGGATGTCGGTGCCACGGCCGGCCATCTGAGTGGAGACGGTCACCGCGTTCCGCGCGCCCGCCTCGGCGATGATCTTCGCCTCCTCGGCGTCGTTCTTCGCGTTGAGCACCACCGTCGACACACCTGCCTTGTCGAGGAAGTACGCCAGCTCTTCGGACTCGGCGACGTCGTGCGTGCCGATCAGGATCGGCTGTCCGGTCTCGTGCACCTCTTTGACGTAGCCGACGATCGCCTCGACCTTGTTCGCCTTGGTGTCGTACACGCGGTCGGGTTCATCGACCCGGATGTTCGAGGTGTTCGGCGGGATCTGCGACACGAGCAGGTCGTAGAACTGCCGGAACTGCTCGCCCGCGGCCAATGCGGTGCCGGTCATGCCGCACACCGAGGGGTACCGTCCGATCAGGGCCTGCACCGTGATCGTGTCGATGACCTCGCCGGAATCGGTCTGGCTGAGCCCCTCTTTGATCTCCACCGCGGCCTGAACGCCGTCGGGCCAGCGTTGCAGCTGCGCGACACGGCCACGCGAGGCGTTGATCAGGTGTACGCCACCGTCGCGGACGATGTAATGAACGTCCCGCTCGAGCAGATAGTGGGCGTGCATGGCGATGTTGATGTGCACCAGGGTGGTGCCGACGTGGTCCTCGTCGTAGAGGTTGATACCACCGAGCTCTTCCTCGACGAAGGACGCGCCCTCCTCGGTGAGGGTCACGTTTCGCCCCTCGGTGTCGACCTCGTAGTGCTTGTTCTTCATGCGTGCGACCACATCGTGGATGGCCTGATCGGGTACCTCGGTTTCGGTGGACCCGGCCAGCACCAGCGGGATGAGCGCCTCGTCGACCAGCACCGAGTCCGCCTCGTCGATGATCGCCACGTCGGGTTTCGGCGACACCAGGTCATCCGGCGACAGTGCGAGTTGGTCGCGGAGCACGTCGAATCCGATCTCGTTGACCGAACCGTAGGTGATGTCGGCGGCGTAGGCGGCCTTGCGTTCCTCGTGATCGGAGTTCTCCGAGACCGCCCGGGCCACCAGACCGAACGCCGCGAACAAGGGCGCCATCCACTCCGCGTCACGGGTCGCGAGGTAGTCGTTGACCGAGATCACATGCACTCGATGGCCCTGCAGGACATGCCCGATGGCAGCGATCGCACCGGCCAGTGTCTTGCCTTCACCGGTGGCCATCTCGACCACGTCGCCCTCGAGCAACCGCAGCGCGCCCTGTAACTGAACGTCGAACGGTCGCATGTCCAGCGAGCGATCTGCGGCCTCCCGGACGAGCGCGAGAAACCTCGCACGGTCGGCGGGCTTCGAGCCGATGTCGAGCTGTTGGGCCTGCGCCGCGAACTCATCGTCGGCGAGATCGGCGGCCCAGGAGGTGTGGGTGTCCGCGTCCTTGATCAGTGCGACGGACTTCGACTGATTTCGCGATGACTGGGAGCCCAGAAGGCGCCACATGCTGTTGGTCAGCTTTCCCACCGAACACTTCTCCTGACTCGTGCCTGTCGGGCATGGGTAGCGGTCGGAGCGCCGGGTCTCGATGGCGGCACGCCCGCGGACGCGCGAATCCACCGCGGGGCGGCCCCGAGGTCGCCGTCCACGGTACGCGCCGCGTTCGCCGCTTCGGTGCTCGACACCGGGGCCTTGCAGTGCCCGACACCCACCGGTCGTCTCGCCGACATCACCGGCCGTCACCACCCGCGAACGGCGTCGCGGTTGGGTACCGTGGAACCATGCCACTCATCGGGGTGAAGGCACCATCGGCGACGCGCGGCCCCATCGGTTCGGACGCGGTCGAGTGCACCGAACCGCACCGCGAGCCCCGGGGTCGGCATCGGCGCCGATCTGCGCCGATGCTCCTCCTGTGTAGCGCGATCCTGGCGCAGCCACTCGTCGCCGGGCCGGTCGCAGCGGCACCCGCGCCGGTGCCTCCTGCGCCCATCCGACCGGCGCCGGTGCCGCCGTTGCCGCTCGACGACCCGTATGCCCTGCTCGCCGGCCGCACATATACATCTGTCACCGTGATCGGCGGCACCATCCCGGGTGGTGGCCCCGTGGTCATCGGTTTCGACAACGCGCACCGTGTCGGTATGGACGCCGGATGCAACTCGCACGCCGGCAGCGTGGCCGTCACCGGTGACCGACTCCGGATCGGCCGGCTCGCATCCACGATGATGGCCTGTCCCCCACCCCGTGCCGACGCCGACGAGTGGCTGGCCCGTTTCACGTCGGTCCCACTGGTCTGGCGCGTAATCGGCCCGATCCTCACGCTGTCGAGCCCGGTGCACACGGTGATCCTGCTCGAGGATCGGTAAGTAGCGTCGGGCCACCCGCCGTTGCGTCGGCCATCGACGAATGGCACCCCGCTTGTCCCTCATCAGCCACTGCCCTGATTTTGAGCAACCTTCCTTTGTGAGAACTCTGACGAGAGGACACGATGTCATCGACCACCCCCGCCGTAGTAACCGTGACCGGTGCCGCAGGGCAGATCGGATACGCCGCCCTGTTCCGGATCGCCGCCGGCGCGATGTTGGGCCATGATCGTCCGGTTCGACTGCGGTTGCTGGAGTTGCCGCATGCGGTCTCGGCCGCGGAGGGCACCGCGATGGAACTCGACGACGGCGCTTTCGAGCAACTCGTCTCGGTGGACATCTATGACGACCCGCGGGCCGCCTTCGATGGCGCCGAGTTCGCGCTCCTGATCGGTGCCAAGCCCCGGACCAAGGGGATGGAGCGGGCCGACCTGCTGCAGGCCAACGCCGCCATCTTCGCCGAACAGGGCCGGGTGCTCAACGACGTTGCCGCGCCAGATCTCCGCGTCATCGTGGTCGGCAACCCGGCCAACACCAACGCCGCCATCGCCGCGGCGCACGCCCCCGACATCCCACCGGAGCGGTTCACCGCACTCACCCGCCTCGACCACAATCGCGCGATCGCGCAGTTGGCGCGCCGTGCCGGCTGCGCGGCGCGCGACATCAGCCGGGTCTCGGTGTGGGGCAATCACTCCCCCACCCAGTATCCCGACATCTTCCATGCCCGGGTCGCCGGGCGCAGCGGAGCTGATTTCGCGGCCGACCGCGCGTGGCTTATCGACGATTTCATCCCCACCGTGGCCACCCGTGGCACGGCCATCATCGAGGCGCGCGGGGCATCGTCGGCGGCGTCGGCAGCCAGTGCGACCATCGACCACATCCACGACTGGGTGCTGGGCATCGAGGGCGACGACTGGACCTCGGCTGCACTCCCCTCCCCAGGAATGTATGGAGTTCCGGAAGGTGTGGTGTGCTCATTCCCGGTTCGCCCGGTCGGCGGGCGATGGGAAATCGTCTCGGGGCTCGAGATCAACGAATTCTCACGAGCCCGCATCGACGCATCGGTGGCCGAACTCACCGCCGAGATCTCAGCGGTGGGAGATCTGTTGCCGGCCTGACCGACACCGCACCTGCGGCGCTGGCGCGGTGTCATCGCCCGCGACCGGTGTCCGTGGCATCCTCTGTGAATGGCGAAGAAGGCGAAGGACGACAAGGCCGCGAAAAGGCCGAAGCTCTCCACCAAGGCGTACGAGGCCGAACTGTTCCGGCTGCAGACCGAATTGGTGAAACTGCAGGAGTGGGTACGGGCAACCGGTAGCCGCGTCGTGGTGATCTTCGAGGGACGCGACGCCGCCGGCAAGGGCGGCACCATCAAACGCATCAGCGAATACCTGAGCCCCCGTGTCACGCGAGTTGCCGCTCTGCCCGCGCCGACGGATCGCGAACGCGGTCAGTGGTATTACCAGCGCTACGTTGCCCATCTGCCCGCGCCCGGCGAGATCGTGTTGTTCGACCGATCCTGGTACAACCGGGCCGGTGTGGAGAAAGTGATGGGCTTCTGCACACCGGAGGAGCACACGCGCTTCCTCCGTCAGACACCGATCTTCGAACAGATGCTCATCGACGACGGAATCCTGTTGCGCAAGTACTGGTTCTCGGTGTCCGACGATGAGCAGCTCAAGCGGTTCAAGTCCCGACTCGACGATCCGGTCCGGCAATGGAAGCTCAGCCCGATGGACCTCGAGGCGGTCTACCGATGGGAGGACTACTCCCGGGCCAAGGACGAGATGATGGTCCACACCGACACCGCGACGAGCCCGTGGTTCGTCGTCGAATCCGATGTGAAGAAGCATGCCCGCCTCAACATGATCTCCCATCTGCTCTCGACCATCGACTACGAGGACGTGCCCCGGCCGAAGGTGGAGCTGCCCAAGAAGCCGGTCGACACCGGCAACTACCGGCGTCCGCCACGATCGCTGTCGAAGTACGTCCCCGACCATGTGGCCGACATGCTCGGCAGCGATGACTGACGACCTGCCCCGGTGATCGGAGCGGGTGGGTAACATCCCGTGGGTGCCTGTGCCCGGTGTGCCTGCTGCCATCCGCGATCGCCTCGGTGTCCGCCGCGGACACGACGAGATCATCTATCTCGTCTCTCCGGCCGGCTGGCCGAACTACGGCGACGAACTGATCGCCCGAGGCTGGCTGCGCCACTTGGCCCGCACCCGCCCTCGGGCGAGGGTGGTACTGGATTGTCACAGCCCCGGTCAGGCCGGACTGTTGCTGCGCGACATCCATCCTCGGGCCGTCTTCGTCGACACCCTATGGCAGCTCACGCAGTATGCGTCGAATCGCACGCGCACCGATGGGCCGGATCCCGACACGCCATGGGTCTGGGTAGCCGACGCCGCGACCCGGTTCGGACCGGCGCCCCGCCTCGCCGAGGGCGTCGACGTTTTCCGCCGAGCCTCATCGGTCCACCTCCTCGGCGGTGGATACGTCAATGCCGTATGGCCCCATCATGTCTCGCTGGTGGCAGCGATCGCCGAATTGGCGCGGACCGCTGGCGTCGCGGCCTACGCCAGCGGGCAGGGACTGCTGCCGCGGGCGCCCGAACCGGCGTGGTCTGTGCTCGAGAAGGCGGTGGCTGAGTTCGACGTCTTCGATGTCCGGGATGCCGCGTCTGCCGACGCACTTGCGCCGACGCCCGCGCTGCGACAGACCGGCGACGATGCCTGGCTCACGATCGATGATGCCGGCACGCTGCAGAAACCGGAGTCCATGACGCCCGACGGCGGTGTGACGCTGTGCATCCAGGGTGATCTGACCGACGACTTCGCCTGGCACGGTCACCGTGGTGCGCCTGCGCTCGCGGAGTTCGTGCACGCCACGCTCGACGCCTGGGACGTCCCCGGCGACGCGGTCACCGTGGTCGAAGGAATTCCGGGCCGCGACCGGGACATCGTGGTGCGCCTCGGCGATCGCCTGCACGGCGCCCGCACCGTCCCCTTCCTGGATGTTTGGCATCGGGGTATGCCGGCCGGCCTGGGCAACACGTGGATCAGCACCCGCTTCCACCCCCACCTGGTCGCGGCCGCGGCCGGTGACTCCGGGGTCGCCGTGATACCTCGGCCCGACTATTACGCCGCCAAGCACGGGTCGCTCACCGCGGCCGGCTCACGGTGGACCGTCGTCGCCGATCCGGAGGTCATCCCGGATCGTCCGATCGCCGGAGGGTTCGCCCAGGATGCACGTGCTCGACGCGTGTCCGAGAAACACGCCCTTGCCGAACGCCTGTACCCGCGGCGGCGTGGCTTCTGACCCGGAACTACACTGGCCCCACCATGTGGATCGGTTTCGCCGAGTTCGACTATCTCCTGGGAGATGTGCACTCGCTCAAACACAAGCGGTCGTTGGTGCGCCCCGTAGTCGCAGAGCTTCGTCGCCGGTTCAGTGTCTCCGCCGCCGAGGTCGGCCATCTCGACGCCCACCGTCGGACGCTGATCGGTGTGGGCATGGTCGCCGCCGACCGCGCTCATGTCATCGAGGTGCTCGACAACGTCGAGCGGTTCGCGGGTGGCCGTCCCGAGATGGAACTGCTCTCGGTCCGTCAGCGACTCATCTCCGCATCGGACATCTGAGCTCCGGTCGGCCGAGTCGGCGTCTGGGGTTTCAGCCGACCAGCCCCGCAGCGCGTGCAGGCGCGGCGTAGGCTGCCGCCAACGAATCGACGGTCTCGTGCGCGTTGAGTCCACTCGGGTTGGGCACCACCCACAGTTGTGCCCCATCCCAGCGCTCCTCTTGCCGGCCCACCACCGCCCGCGGCACGCCGAAAGCCGAACGGTATGCGGTGATACCCGCCACAGCGACGACGACCGGCTGGATCTCTGCGACCCGCTCCCGCAGCCGACGCCCACCGGATGTCAGTTCGTCGGCCGACAATTCGGCCGCCGTCGCCGTGGCGCGAGCCACCACATTCGTGATCCCGACACCGCGGCGGCACAGGAGATCACGATCGTCGGTGGACATGCCGGCCGACGCGTCGATCAACCGGTCGACGATCCCGGCGCGGTACAGCGCGGGATAGAACCGGTTGCCCGGACGCGCGAAATGTGCGCCCACGGCCGCTGTCCACAATCCCGGGTTGATCCCGACGAACAGGAGGCGACAGTCCGGCCCCACCAGGTCGGCGACCTCCTTGTCGCGACAGCGCATCAGCTCTTCGGTGGTGAAACCCATCAGGGCCTCGTCTCGCCGACCGAACAGCGCACGAACTGAGAAGCGGAAACGGACACGGCGCCAGCGTAGTCGGGCAGTTCACCGATACAAGGCGTGGCCACACATTCCCGTCTACACTCGCGCTGATGGCTCGGCTCGCGTACACGGTCCTGGGCGGCCTCGGCGCGCAGATCGATTCCGAGCCCGCCGAACTCGGCACGCGCAAACAACGCGCCATCCTCGCCCAGCTACTGCTTGCCGAGGGCAATGCGGTGAGCGTCGATCGACTGATCGACGGGATCTGGGGTGCGACGCCACCGGATCGGGCCGAGGTGTCCGTCCAGGCTTATGTCTCTGGTCTGCGCAAGGCCCTCGAACCCGGCCGACGGCCGCGCTCACCGTCGACGGTGCTCGTCACCCGTGGCACGGGTTACGTCCTCATCGCCGGCGACGCGGACGTCGACGTCCGCGCGCTCAACGCTGCGATCGCGGCAGCACACGAGCAGCAGCGCCGAGGCGACCTCGAGAGCGCGGCAAGCGATCTGAGGGCTGCCCTGGCCGGGTATCGCCCGCTGCTCCCGGAGTTCGAAGGTCTGACCTTCCGCGATGAGGCCGCGGCGCACCTCGAGCGCACCGTCGGTGAGGCCCGTGAGTTCTCCTATGAGTTGCGGTTGACGCTCGGCGAGCACCGGGCACTTGTGCCCGAACTGGAGCAGGCCGTGCGCCGTGCACCGCTCGACGAGGGCCTGTGGGTATTGCTGGCCACCGCGCGGTACCGCCTCGGGCGTCAGTCCGAAGCGCTGGCCGCCATCGCCGATGCCCGGCGCCATCTCGCCGACGAAATCGGCGTGGACCCGGGCCCACGATTGCGCGAGCTCGAACGCGACATTCTCGACCACGCACCACACCTCGAGTCCGCCCCATCTCGGCGCTCGACCGCCACCCCCGGCATCCGCAGCACCGCCCGCAACTCGGGTGTGCGCGCTCCGCATGGCCGCACGATCACCACCACACCAGCAACACCGGCATCGGCGCCCGCGGCATTGATCGGCCGCGCCGACGAACTCGCGGCTGCCCATCGCACCGTGCTCTCCTCCCTGCAGGGGCCCGGTGGCATCGTCGTTGTGGAAGGTGATGCCGGAGCCGGCAAGAGCGCGCTGATCGCCGAGGCGACCCGGCGCGCCGCCGGTGCCGCCGACGTCACGGTGTTGTGGGGGCGGTGCACCGAAGATGCCGCAGCACCGTCGATGTGGCCGTGGGTGCAGATCCTCGGGGCCGTCCTACCCGAGATGACCGACGATGACCGCTCGGCGCTGCTCGACAACGATCTCGGCCGGATGGTCACCCACGGCACCACGGTCATCCCACCGCCACGCGAGATGCCCGATGCCGCGGCTCGATTCCGGTTCTACGACCAGGCTGCGGACATGCTCACGCGAGTCGCGCTCGATCACCTTCTGATCATCGTCCTCGACGATCTGCACTGGGCCGACAGCGCGTCGCTGGAGCTGTTCGCGCACATGGCCGCCCGCGGCACTCCCGGGGTCACCTTTTTCGCGTCGGTGCGGACGCGGGTCCATCGCAGCGCGGTCGTCGATGCGCTCGCGGCGGTGTCACGGTTGCCCGAGCACCGGCGCATCGAGGTGGGCCCCTTATCCGACGACGACATCGCGGCGTTGGTACAGCGGGAAACCCAGGAACGGCCAACGGCGGGCACCGTGGCCACGATTGCGCGACGGACGCGCGGAAACGCATTCTTCGTCCGTGAGTTGGCTCGAATCCTGGCCGACAGAGGCTCGATGGCCGACGGCGCGGTGCCGGCCGGCGTGCGCGACGTGGTCCGCGAACGGCTCGGCCCGCTCCCGGCGGAGACAATACGCGTACTCGAGGTCGCCGCGTTGATCGGACGTCAGGTGGACCTGTCGTTGCTGGCAGGGGCTGCGGAGACAACGCCCGACCGGATGCTCGAATCTCTCGAACCCGCCTATGCCGCCGGGTTGATCGGCGCGACGGCCGACGATCCCTTCACTTTTCGGTTCGACCACGATCTCATCCGGGAGGCCATCGCCGGCGGGCTGTCAACTGGGCGGACATACCGTATTCATCTCGCCATCGCCGATCAGCTCGAGCACGCCACCGGCGCGACCACGGCCACCCAGCGCGCCATCCACCTCTGGGCGGCCGGCCCCCTGGCCGACCGGACCCGAACCGCCCGTGCGCTCCTGGAAGCCGGGCACATCGCCCTGCGCAGCTACAACTTCGATGCGGCGGACCGGAGGCTCACCGACGCCGCACAATTGGCCCGGTCGATCGGCGACGAACCGATGGAACTCGAAGCAATCAGCACGATGCTCGCCGGCGATGTCGCCCGACACGGCTACTTCGCAGCCGATCGCGAACTCCTACGCCGCGCCCGCGAACTCGGTGAGCGCGCCCACGACGACGCGCTGCTCGCCCGCCTGAACTATGCGCGGTTCGCCGCGCATTCCCAACTCGCCGAGATCCGGCCGGCCCGCCGCTACGCCGATGCCTTGGCAGAACGAGCGCGACACAGTGAGCGGCCCGTGGTGCACCATCTCGCCTCCCAAGCTGCCGCCATCGACCTGTTCGACCGCGGGCACATCGGCGACGCCCACCGACTGCTGGAAAGCCAGATCACATTCGACCGCGCGGTGGACGGGATACAGGCCGATCAACTGATGATCGGCAGCGGTTTCGCAGGGCTCACCGCGACCATGCATGTGGGACCCCGTCACGGCCGTGCACTGTTCGAGCAGATCGACAACGGCCCCGAGGACCCGATGTCGTACCTGGGTACCGCGATCTTCGCCGTCACCGCCGGTGCGCTCGTCGGCGATGCCGACTGGGTCGGCGAGGTGGGCGAACGGCTCGTGGGCTCCTCCGGCCACAGTGCGCTGGAATACCTGCGAATGCCCGCAGAGCGGATCTACTGGTGGTCGCGCGCGGTCAGCGACGCCGACGAGGGCGCGCTCGAACACATCGTGCGGTTGCACGATCCGCGAGCCGAACAGCGCACCGGCGCCGGCCTGTGGTGGGCACTGTATGCAGAGGCACTGGTCTCGGTCGGCCGATTCGAGGATGTGCCGGTGCTGCTCGAGCACGCACAGACCTTTGCCGAACGCACCGGCCAGCGATATCCGGATGCCCACCGGCTGTTGGTCTGCGCCGAGTTCCAGCACGCCACGGACCAGCCGTCCGCGATGGTTCGCGACACGTTGGCCGAGGCCCGCCGGGTGGCGACTCGCCAGCAGAGCACCGCGTTGTGCGAGCGGATCGACGCGTTCGCCATGGACCTCGGCTACTCGCCGTACCCGGGCGACCCCGTGGGTTGATCGGCTGTCGTCCACCACGCTCCCGCAAACTGACCCGCGTGACTTGCGGTCGTCACCCCAAGCCGGCTCCAAGTGTCCCTCAAGGGGCGACGGCGAGAGTTGTGGTCATCCGGAATAACCAGTTCGCCGCACATCCGGCACACAGTGAGGAACCCCGATGACGATTCAGTCCACCCGACCGACCAACCGCGCCGTCCGACCCCGAACCGACGGGCCGACCGAGCTTGCCGACCGCATCGCCGGCGACGTGTACTTTCCCGGCGAGCCCGGCTATGACGAGGCGCGCGCCGGTTTCAATCTGCTGACCGATCACCGGCCGGCGGTGATCGCGGTACCCACCAACCGGCACGACGTCGTCGAGGCCGTCCGGTTCGCCGCGGACGAGGGATTGCGGGTGGCGATCCAGGCAACCGGCCATGGGCCGGGCACACCGGCCCACGACGCACTGCTGATCAACACCTCGACGATGACCGACGTAACCGTCGATCCGGTGGCGCGTACGGCGACGGTTAGCGCCGGCGCCAAGTGGGCCCCTGTTCTCGAACTCGCGCAGCAGCACGGGCTGGCGCCGCTGCTCGGTTCCACCACCGACGTCGGTGTGGTGGGCTACACCCTCGGCGGTGGATTCGGATGGCTCGGCCGCAAATACGGATTGTGCTCTGACGCGGTGCGCTCGTTTGACCTGGTCACCCCGGATGGCAACCCGCTGCGGGTCAGTGCAACGAGTCATCCGGACATCTTCTGGGCGCTACGCGGCGGCGGCATCGGCAACCTCGGCGTCGTCACCGACATCGTCATCGACCTGTTCCCGGTGAGCACCGTCTATGCGGGCAACCTGTTCTATCCGGCCGAGGACGCCGCGGAGATCATGCGGCGTTTTGCCGAGTGGGCACCACATCAACCGGACGACCTGACCTCGGCTATCAGCCTGATGAACTTCCCGCCGCTCGACATCGTGCCCGAACCCCTGCGCGGCAAGAGCTTCACCCTCGTTCGCGGCTGTTGGTCCGGTGATCTGACCGTCGGAGCCGAGATCATCGACGAGTGGCGTCGGTGGAAGACCCCCGAGATCGACATGTGGGCGGAGATGCCGTTCACCGCGGCCGACGCCATCAGCATGGATCCGACCGATCCCATGCCGGCCATGGTCACCACCGAGTGGATGAACGACTTGCCTGATGCAGCCATCGACATCCTGGTGGATCGGGTACTCCCCGCTCCGGGCACCCTGCCGCTGATCCTGTTCGCCGAGATACGCCATGCCGGCGCGGCGGTTGCCCGCGGCGCATCCGCGGCGCCCAATGACCGCGGCCGCGAGGGCACCTTCCTGCTCGAGCTGGGGTCGGTGGTCCCCGACCCGCACGTGGGTCTCGCGGTGGAGTCCGCCCAGCGCCTGACCCGCCAGGCACTGGCTCCGTATGTGACCGGTGCCGCCTACCTGAACTTCCTCGAAGGGGACGAGAAGGCCGCACGGTCGGCGAGTGCATTCAGCCAGACCAACCTCCGCCGACTGAACGCAATCAAGTCCGCTCTCGACCCGGAGAACCGGTTCTGCCACGGGGTCGCTTTCGGACACTGATGTCCCGCGACACTAGATTTACTGGCATGACCGACCAACAGCTGCCGCTGATCGTCGTCGATGCCGCCAATGTCGTCGGTTCGCGACCCGACGGTTGGTGGCGCGACCGACACGGGGCGACCGAGCGGTTGCGTGATCGACTCGTCGGCCTCGCCGACACCGGTGTGGCGGGGATGCCCGGACCGGTCGAGGTGCTGATGGTGGTGGAGGGTAAGGCCCGAACCGTCACGTCGGTGCCCACGGTGGCCACCGTCGCAGCGTCCGGTCCCGGCGACGATCGGATCGTCGACCTGGTCGCCACTGCGGTGAATCGGCCGATACTCGTGGTGACGGCCGACCGCGAACTCCGCCGCCGGGTGGGAACACTCGGCGCGAACGTGGCCGGGCCGAGCGTCCTGCATGCGCACGATCAGGCCTGATCAGCGCACACAGCTCCGGACGAGACATCCTCCGCGCGCGGCTGGGTGTCCGGGGCCGGTCAGCGTTCGGGGCGGTCAGCGTTCGGGCGGTGTCGGCCGCTGGGCTGGTCTGGTGAATCGTCGGCGCAGCTCGTCGAGGCCGGTGACCCGGACCTTGCCGGTCACCCGCACCTTCCCGGTCACCCGGATCTTGCCCATCTCGCCACCGTCCTGTCGGTCACCGTGAGGCGCGGCATCCGCCTGCCTACGCGAGGATACCCGGCCACGGGGCACGGATGCGGAATCCGCTGGGCGGGATGCGACCATGGATGCCATGGACACCAGCACGGTCGATGTCGACGGTTACCTCGATCGAATCGGTCACCCTTGCGTGCCCGGGCCCACGGCCGACGTTCTGGCGAGCTTGGTCGCCGCGCACGTTCGGCACATCCCGTTCGAGAACCTCGATCCGCTCACCGGGATCCCGGTGGCCAATCTCGACCCGGAGAGCCTGCAGGACAAGCTCGTTCGGCGGCGACGCGGCGGGTTCTGCTATGAGCACAACGGGCTGTTCCGTGCTGTGCTGTGCGCGCTCGGTTTCCGCGTCGATCAGCTCGCGGGCCGGGTGGTGTGGATGAAGGGACCGGGACCGCTGCCCGCGGAGACGCATCAGCTGCTGGCCGTGACGGTTCCTGATGACGGTAGCCGCCACCTCGTCGACGTGGGTTTCGGCGGGCAGACCCCCACCACGCCACTGCGTTTCACCATCGGCGACGAGCAGCCCACCGATCTCGAGCCCTTCCGCGTGGGAGTGTGGCCCGAGGCTGACCTGCACGTGCTGGAGTCGCGAGTGGCGGGCCGGTGGCAGCCGCTGTACCTGTTCGACGAACGCCCGCGCGCCGCGGTCGACGGTGTGGTCGGCAGCTGGTTTGCCTCGACCCATCCCGACTCCCATTTCCGCGCCACGGTGTCGGCCTGTCTCGTCGTCGACGATGCTCGCTGGAACCTGCGCAACCGTCTGCTGTCGATTCACCGGGCGGACGGGACGAGCACCAAACGAGAGTTGGCGTCGGAACGCGAGATACTCGACGTCCTCGCACACGACTTCGGTATCGACGTGGACACGGTGGATCGCCTCGAGGCGCGTGTACGCGAGGTGATCAGCGACTGAGGCGGCGTCCGAATCAGGTTGCGGCGCGCGAGAATTCGGAAGCTTGTCGCACCTGGTCCGCGGTGATCTCGACTCCCGTGTATCTCTCGAATTGGCGTGCCGCCTGCAGCGCGATCACCTCGGCTCCGGTGATCACCCTCTTGCCCGCAGCGCGTCCGGCGCGGATCAGCGGGGTCTCGGCGGGGAACGCGACCACGTCGAACACGACGTCGGCTGCGTCGATCTGGGCGGAAGCAAAAGACAGGGTGTCCTCGTCGCTGCCGCGCATGCCGAGCGGGGTCACGTTGACCAGGATCGCCGCGCCTGATCCGGTGTCCTCGGACGCGAATCGATAGCCGTACCGGTCAGCCAGTGCGGCACCGGTGTCCGGATTGCGTGCGATCACCGTGACGTTGTCGAACCCGGCACCGCGAAAGGCCGCCACCACTGCCTTGGCCATGCCGCCCGACCCGCGGATCGCCACCGAGGCCGACGTCGGCAGTGCATGACGGTCGATCAGTGCGGCGACGGCCTCGTAATCGGTGTTGGACGCGACGAGGCGTCCCGAATCATTGACGATCGTGTTGACCGACTCGATGGCCGACGCCGACTCCTCCATCTCGTCGACGAGCGGGATGACTGCCTCCTTGAACGGCATCGACACCGAGCATCCGCGGATCCCGAGGGCCCGGACCCCACAGATCGCACCGTCGATGTCGTCGGTGGTGAACGCCTTGTAGATGAAGTTGAGGCCGAGTTCGTCGTAGAGGAAGTTGTGGAATCTGGTTCCGATGTTCGACGGACGTCCGGCCAGCGAGATGCACAGCGTCATGTCCTTGTTCAGGATCGGCATATCGTCACCCTAACGTGTCGTCCCCACGCGTCGGGGTAGCCTCGGAGTGATGAACGACACCGGCAGTCGACACATCTCGGTCGTCGTCTCGAGCTCTCCCGACGAGGTCTACGCCTATGCCGCCGACCCGGCGAATCTTCCGCAGTGGGCCGGTGGCCTCGCCTCCGACGTCCGCCGCGACGGCGACACCCTGGTGGTCCGATCGCCAATGGGCGAGGTACGCGTCGACTTCACGCCGATCAACTCATTCGGCGTCCTCGACCACGAGGTGACACTGCCGGACGGCGCCGTCGTGCACAACCCGTTGCGCGTTCTTCCCCACCCCGAAGGCGCCGAGGTAGTGTTCACGGTTCGTCGACGTGACCTCTCCGACGCCGAGTTCGAGACCGATTGCGCGGCCGTTCTGCGTGACCTCATCGCGCTGCGCGACGCGGTCGCCCTTCGCAGCTGACGGTATTCACCCGGGGAACTGTCAATCACATGGCAAATGGCCTGTGTGGTTGCCAGTTCTCGGTGTAGTTGTTGCGAGACCAGATCGTGACCGTGGGACGTCTTCGATTTCGTCATCCCCTGGGTCACAATTACCCCACCAGTAACACTGATCACATCAGTAACAGACCCATGGACGGGGAGGTCTCGTGCGGCGTCGACTCACGCGCACTGCGCGGCTCGCGATGGTCGGGGCCCTCGCCGTCTCCGCATGCGTACTGGCCACCGGCCATGGGGCCGGCGTCGCCGGCGCCGCGCCCTGCGGCAACGGCGGATTCGGCTCGAGCGTCCCCGATACCGGGTCACTGGGATCGAGCGGTTCCCTCGGTTCCAGCGGTTCCCTGGGCAGCTCGGATATTCCGAACATCGGCCCGCAAGGGCCCCTGCCGCCGTACTTCGGCGTCAGCACCAGATCGATCGCCTGGGTCACCGGCCCCCTGAGCCCCAACCGCACTTTCAGCCGATTCGCGATCAGTGGCACCGATCTCGGTGTCAGTTGGGACAACGGCACCGGGCAGACCCTGATGGCCTTCGGCGACACCTTCGGCAACTGCAATGCGCTGGGTCAGCAGTGGCGCCACAATGTGCTGCTGCGGTCGGATGACCACCGTCTGTCTGACGGGATCCGAGTGCCCGACGGAGTGGCCGGTGACCCGACGTCGGGCACGGTCATCGCCGCCGGCGAACCGAATTACGCCCAGGAACTCATTCCGTCCCTGGGCATCTCCGCAATCGAGGTGACCACGATCCCGACCGCGGCGATCTCGCTGCCCTGGGGTTCGGGACATCGACAGTTCATCAATTACATGTCAGTTCGTTCGTGGGGATCGGCCGGAAACTGGGTGACCAACTTCTCCGCGATCGCACATTCCGACGACAACGGTCAGACCTGGCACACCGACCAGGACACCATCCGGATCAACTCGCCGATCTCGCTGGCGCTACCGGCCGCACTGCCGACCGTGGAGTACAACAACGGCAAGTTCCAGCAGAACGCGTATGTACGCGGTCGGCCGGACGTGGCCGGCGAGAAGGACTACATCTACCAGTTCGGAACTCCCAACGGCCGTTTCGGTGCCGCCTTCCTCGCCCGGTTCAAGCCGGCCGACATCCTCGATCTCGACCGCTACGAGTACTGGGGTGGCGAGGCAGCCGGTTGGGTTGCACTCGCCGACATGCCCGACGTGCAGTCGCAGGTTGTGCCGCAGCCGGTGACCGAATTGTCGGTGGCGTGGAGCCCATATCTCGACAGGTACGTGATGCTCGACGGCGACAACGGCATCCGGATGCGCACGGCCGAACACCCGCAGGGACCGTGGAGCGCACCGCGCTACCTGGTCGCCCCGAACACCATCGTCGTCTACGGCCCGATGATGTTGCCCGACTCCCCTGCGCTCCAGGGCGATTCCCCGGAGCTGTACTTCAACGCGTCACGCTGGAGTGACTACAACGTGATGCTGCTGCGCACCGACTTGCGCCGCGTGCCCGGATAGTGGACACGATTTACGACTCAGCGCCCGAAACCGGCGTCGCGCAACGCCTGCGCCATCGAGCCGTTGGGCTGGGCACGGCTGCCGCGGCCCGAGTCCCGACCGCGCTTACCGGACCGATCGCGCTGGGACCCGTTGCGCTGGGACCCGTTGCGCTGGGATTCGTTGCCCTGGCCCCGCTCAGGCCGTCGTCCACCGGCCTTCTTCGGGGCTGTTTTCCCCGATCCGGCGCCGACCTCGTCATCGAGCCGCAAGGTGAGACCGATTCGTTTGCGGTCCACATCGACGTCGAGGACCTTGACCCTCACCACCTGTCCGGACCGCACCACCTCGTGCGGATCGGAGACGAATCTGTCCGACATCGCCGACACGTGCACAAGCCCATCCTGATGAACGCCGACATCGACGAAGGCGCCGAAGGCGGCGACGTTGGTGACCACGCCCTCGAGGATCATGCCCGGCGTGAGGTCGGCCACCTTCTCCACGCCGGCGGCGAACGTCGCCGTCTCGAACGCCGGTCGCGGGTCGCGACCCGGCTTCTCGAGTTCGGCGAGGATGTCGGTCACGGTCGGGATGCCGAAGCGTTCGTCGGCGAAGTCGGTCGGGCGCAGGCCGCGCAGCGTCCGAGCATTCCCGATCAGCTCGGTGATGCCCACCCCGGCGCGATCGAGGATACGACGCACCACCGGGTACGCCTCGGGGTGCACGCCGGAGGAATCCAACGGGTCCTCACCGTCCCGGATGCGGAGGAACCCCGCACACTGCTCGAACGCCTTCGGGCCCAGGCGAGGCACATCGAGTAGTCCCTGGCGGCTGTGGAACGGCCCGGTGTTGTCACGATGCGCCACGATGGCGGCGGCGAGCGCCGGGGTGACCCCCGACACCCGGGACAGCAGCGGCACCGACGCGGTGTTGAGGTCAACGCCGACCGCGTTGACGGCGTCCTCGACCACCGCATCGAGACTCCGCGCCAGCGTGCCCGGTGCCACGTCGTGCTGGTACTGACCGACGCCGATCGATTTGGGGTCGATCTTGACCAGCTCGGCCAGCGGATCCTGGAGCCGACGCGCGATCGAGACCGCGCCGCGCAACGAGACATCCAGGTCGGGCAGCTCTCGAGAGGCGTACTCCGATGCCGAGTACACCGAGGCGCCCGCCTCGCTCACCACCGCCTTCGCCGGTGCACGAGTACCCGATGAGCGGATCTCGGCAATCAATTCCGCTGCCAGCGCATCGGTTTCGCGCGATGCGGTGCCGTTGCCGATGGCCACCAGATCGACGTCATGGCGGCTGATGAGCGCGGCCAGCGTCGCCTTGGCCTGGTCCCACTGCTTCTGCGGCTGATGAGGATAAACAGCGCACGTGTCGAGCACCTTGCCGGTCCCGTCGACCACGGCCACCTTGACGCCGGTCCGGAAGCCGGGATCCAGGCCCAACGTCGGTCGTGTTCCCGCCGGTGCCGCCAACAGCAGATCCTTCAGGTTGGTCGCGAAGACGGTGACCGCGTCGGCTTCGGCGCGTTGACGCAGGGCCACCCGCGCTTCGATCGAAGCCGACATCATCAGCTTCGTCCGCCACGCCCAGCGCGCCGTCGTCACCAGCCAGGGCGTCGCCGCGCCCGGGTGGGCGGCATCGATCCCCAGGGTCGCGGCCACCATCGCCTCGTACGCGTCGTCCTCGCCGCCGTCGAGGGTCAACGACAGCGCTTCTTCCTTCTCTCCGCGCAGTACCGCAAGCACCCGGTGGGACGGCATCGAGTCCAATGGCTCCGTGAAGTCGAAGTAATCGCGGAACTTCTGGGCGGCCGGCGACGACGCCGCGCTCTCCGAACGTGCCGCGGTCCGCATCGCGCCGTCGGCCCAGAACTTCTCGCGGATGGCCCCAACGAGTTCGGCGTCCTCGGCAGCGCGTTCGATGAGGATGTGCCGGGCGCCGTCGAGGGCGGCGGCGGCGTCGGCGACCTGGTCGTTGCCGAACTCGGCGGCCACCTCTTCGGGAACCAGCCCCGGATCGGCGAGCAGGCGATCGGCCAGCGGCTCGAGGCCTGCCTCTCGGGCGATCTGCGCCTTCGTGCGACGCTTCGGCTTGTAGGGCAGGTAGATGTCCTCGACGCGCGCCTTGGTCTCCGCGCCGAGCAGCGCGGCGCGCAGTTCGTCGGTCAGCTTGCCCTGTTCGTCGATCGACGCGAGCACGGCATCACGCCGCTCGTCGAGCTCGCGCAGATAGCGGAGCCGCTCGTCCAGCGTGCGCAGTTGCGCGTCGTCGAGGCTGCCGGTGACCTCTTTGCGGTAGCGCGCGATGAACGGCACGGTGGAGCCCTCGTCGAGTAGCCGCACCGCGGCGGCCACCTGGCCTTCGGCGACGGCCAGTTCCTCGGCGAGGCGTGCGTTCACGGACTTCACAGCTGGGCTCGCATTCACCCGGAGGACCATACCGAAGCCACCCGACAGGGCAACGGTCGCCGCGCCGCCACCCGGGCACAAGTGCCCTCCGGCCCGGGCCCGAAGCCTCCGGTGTCGGACATGCCGATCTCCTAATCTGATACTTGTCGTGGCTGCATCTGCGACCGCGACTCTTTGCCCGCGCACGGAGAGAAGGTCGTCATGCCAGATGCCCGAACAAGCCCCGTCGTCGTCGGACTCGACGGGTCGCCGTCATCGATCGCGGCCGTCGAGTGGGCGGCGCGCGATGCCCAGATGCGTGGCCGGCCCTTGGCATTGGTCCACGTCATTGCCCCGATCGTGATGCCGGCCGAACCCTGGCCGGAGGGTTTCGCGAATCTCGACGTCGTGCGCTGGCAAGAGGACAACGCCCGCAAGGTGATCGACGATGCGCGCGAGATCGCCCACAAGGCTGCCGCGCCAGGTGAGCTGCAGATCACCACTGAAGTGATGCACGGTCCGGCCGTGCCGATGCTGACCGAGTTGTCCGAGAACGCGGCGCTGGTGGTCGTCGGATGTCGCGGCCAATCACGGGTGGCCGGTGCCGTGCTGGGCTCGGTGAGTTCAGGACTCGCCCACCACGCGCGTTGCCCGGTCGCCGTGATCCACGACGAGGAACCGCCCGAAGGGGTCTCGGATCAGTCCCCGGTCGTGGTGGGAGTCGACGGATCACCGACTTCCGAGCTGGCGACCGGCCTCGCGTTCGAAGAGGCGGCCTGCCGCGGGGTCGAGTTGGTGGCCGTACACACCTGGAGCGACATGAGCCGGCTCAACATCCCGACCCTGAACTGGGCGCCGATCGAGTGGCGAAATCTGTCCGACAAGGCGGCCGAAGTCCTCGAAGAGCATCTGGCCGTCTGGAGACGGAAGTACCCGGAGGTCACCGTACGCCCGGTCTCCATACCCATCGTCGCCAAGTCACCCGCCGTGGGCCTCCTCGATCACGCCCGGTCGGCGCAACTGGTGGTCGTGGGCAGCCACGGCCACGGTGGCTTCTCCGGAATGCTCCTCGGATCGGTGAGCGCCGCGGTGGTCAACGCAGCTCGGATTCCGGTGATCATCGCCCGCTCCAGGGAGAGCGAGGCCTGAATGGCCGCTGTCCGAGTGCCGCCCGCGCACATCTGAACATCTCCGCCATTGTGTGATATCCGTCGCTGTCACGGGCTTTTATATACCCCCCTGGGTATTATTGAGGGCGACCCTGATGCATACACATGGAGGTTTGGACCGTGAACATCGACCGTGGCGTCTTCGCCATCGCGGGCACGATGACCCTGCTCGGCGCGATCTTGAGCGCCGCGTTCTCGCCGTGGTGGCTGCTGCTCGTCGGCTTCGTCGGGCTGAATCTGCTGCAGTCGAGCGTCACGGGTTTCTGCCCGGCGGCGATGATCCTCAAGCGGTTCGGGGTCACCAGCGGCTGCGCGTTCCGCTGACCATCGGTTGACCGCCACCCGCTCGCGTCGACGATCAACCGGGCGGGGTAGGCGAGCTGGATTCGATGGGTAGACCGGTACTCACCTGCGCGTCGTCGAGACCGCCGGCGTCGGTGACGTCGGCGAAGCCAGTCGATCTCATGATCTCCACGGCCTGGGCCGATCGATTTCCCGTACGGCAATAGACCACGTAGGGCACGTCGACCGGCAGTGCCGCGATCACCTCGACGAAGTCGCCGGATGCGAGATTGATGTTGCGGGCGCCGCGCAGATGACCGGACTCGAACTCCGCCGGGGTACGCACGTCGATGACCACCGCGTCGTCCGGCATCGTCGATGACGAAGTGCCCGATCCGGCGCCGCCACCCGACGCGCCACAACCGGCCAGAGCCGTCGCCGCGGCGACAAGTGCGAGCATCACGCGCGCGAGAATCCATCTCCGCCTTCCGCGCACACCCCTCCCGTTCCCGCTGCCGTTCGAGCCGGACATCACGACTACGCGTCAGCCGACGGGACTGCGCCCTCGTGCTCGGCCAGGTCCAGGTGCAGTGCGTGGTGGGCATCGAGCATATGCCGGAGACCCGTGTCCAGTGGCCACGGAAACGACAGTTCATGGCCGAACCGGTCGTCGACGGCCGCCATGGAGCCACGCTGCAGCGATGTGGCGTCGACGCGCTCGACCATGGACTCGAACAGTTCGACCGGGGTGGCCAGGTAATAGAGCGGTTGGTGCCCGCCCGAAGAACTCATACCCGCTGCATACACCAGTCCGTGCGAGGTGATCACCAGCCGGTCCGACGCGATCACCACCTCGCCGGCGACCTCGGCTCGTCCCCATTCGACGGCGGCCGCCCGGGACTCCTCCACCCGACGCCTGGTGTCGTCGGTGAGCAGCTGTTCCACATGGCGGCGGTCCGTCGTCGTGTCGGAGCTGTACTCGGGTCCGAAATGCCCCCGCAGGATCTCATCGATGAAATCGAACAGCGGGTCGTCTGCCGCCTGCTCCTCACCCATAGCACCGCGCCTTTCGTTCGATTCGCCCTGGCTGCAGCGTGCCCTCGACGTTACGCCGACAGATGCCCGATCTCGGGAGAATGCCGAACTCGTATGTCCGGCACCCGGCCCGCCCGCGGACCGCGGCCGAAACCTTCGATCGCGATGCGCTCGTCTCATATCAGTCTCATAATGACCCACCGTTCATTCGACGTTCTGAGACTCGCGAACGGCATGGTGTGATGTCCTACTAGCGATTCCAGCGAAGAACAACAGACATCTCAAAAACGCCGCGGCGCGTCGCGAGACGGTTTTGAGATATTTTGAGATAGAGTTCGGGCCATGAAGCCGGACGAGGTGAGCGGATACCCAGGCATGCTGCTCGGGTACGCGCGTGCGGGCACCGCAGCCCACACACTGGAATCGCAGATCGACGCGCTGACCGACGCGGGAGTCGAACCGGCGCGGATCTACAGCGACGTGTTCGCTGCGATCACCCGCATGCAGCGGCGACCCGGCTTCACGGCGTTGCTCGATTACGCACGCCCCGGCGATATCACCGTGGTCGCCGGTATCGATCGACTCGGCCGATCCGCACCCGAGGTGATGGCGACCGCGCGCGATCTCACCGAGCGACAGATCGGTCTGCGGTCGCTGCGTGAGGGTCTCGACACCGACGACCCGGCCGGCGCGATGATCGTCGGAGTGCTCGCCTCGCTCGCTGAACTCGACGAGGAACTCCGGCCGGACCGCGCGCCAACCGTTTCGTCCCGACGCAACCGTGGCCCGTCCGTCGGACGACCCCGGGCCCTCGGTGACGACCAGATCGCAGTCGCGGAGCGGATGCGCGCCGAAGGGCAGCCCATGCCGACGATCGCGGCGGCGCTCGGCGTCAGTCGTGCCACGCTGTACCGCACACTGGCCGAACGGCGGTCGGCCTGATGACCCGCGGCGACGAGGATTCGCTCGACCTGGACATCGTCACCCCCCACGGCGTCGTCACCCGCCTGCCCACGTCGTTCCCGATCGTCGACCACGAACTCGACGGGCACCTCGACCCGGACCTCTTTCAGAAGGGCTTCGAGGACGCCAACGAGCGGCTCTGCGGTTTTCCGCCGCCGTGGGCGCGGCACCATGCGTCCTCGACGATGGCGGTCGAACCGGATCCTGACGACGAGGAACCGAGCTATACGCGCGGATATCGCGCGGCCCTGTACGGGTACCTGCGGCACGCGGTCGACTGAGGTGTCCGATCGATACTCCAACAAGGAGATCGCGCGAGAGCTCACGGTCGCTCAACGGCACCGTCACTCATCGCAGACGCGCGAAGAACTCCCGGATGTCACCGGCGACCAGGTCCGGCCGCTCGAGTGAGGCGAAGTGCCCACCTTCGTCGAACCGACTCCAGTGCACGATGTTCGAGTTGTCGCGTTCGGCGAAGACGCGGATCGTCTGGAAGTCGCTGGCGAACACCGCAACACCGGTGGGTGCGGCGTTCACCCGCGGCTCGGCCGACGCCCGCGCGTTCTCGAGGTAGCTGCGGCTCATCCCGGACGCTGCATTGGCGAACCAGTTGACGCTGACTTCGAGCAGGATCGTCTGCAGCGGGACCAGTGAGGTTCCGTTGCCGAACGAGTTGAACAGCTCGCTGTAGGCGAGCAACCCGACCGGCGAGTCGCTGAGACCCACCGCGACGGTCTGGGGCCGGGAGGCGTTCATCGTGTTGTAGCCTCCGACGGACTGGAACCACTGCATGTGTTCGAGGCCGGCGTAGTCGGCCGGCTCGAGCTTCTCAAATTCTTCCGGATCGCCCGAGGGAAACGAGAACAGTTGCAGAACATGTAGTCCCAGAAAGCCTTCGGGGTTGAGAAGCCCGAGTTCTCGCGCGATGAGCGCGCCGTTGTCGGAGCCGTGGATTCCGTAGTTCTCATAGCCCAGGCCACGCATCAGGGTGTCGTACGCGGCGGCCACCCGGGCTGTGGTCCACCCGGCGGCGACCGGCTGCGAGTACCCGAATCCCGGGGCGTCGGGAATCACGATGTCGAACGCATCCTCGGGACGACCGCCATGGGCGACCGGGTCGACGAGAAGGTCGATCATGTCGAGATAGTCGACGCTCGAGCCGGGATAGGTGTGCGCCAGCACGAGTGGGGTGGCGTCCGGCTCGGCGGAACGGACATGGATGAAATGAATGATCTGTCCGTCGATCTCGGTGGTGAAGTGCGGGACCGCGTTGATCCGGGATTCTGCTGCGGCCCAGTCGAAGCTGCGCCATGCATCGACGGCCTCGCGCAGCTAGTCATTCGGGGTTCCCGCGTCCCAGTCGTCGGTCGGCGACGGTTGGGGCAGGCGGGTACGGGCAAGGCGATCGTCGAGGTCGGCGATTTCGGCATCCGAGACGGAGACGGTGAACGGTTGGACGGTGAGCGTTGTTGTGGTCATGTCACGACGGTATTCCTCAATTAGGTAGGATATGTTCCTAATAGCGACCCGAGTCACGAGGATTTCTGATGGCCGATCCCACCGCGCGCCTGCTCGGACTCCTCTCCCTGCTCCAAACGCACCGGGAATGTTCGGGTACCGAACTCGCCGACCGTCTCGGCGTCTCGACCCGCACCATCCGGCATGACATCGATCGGCTGCGTGAGCTGGGGTATCCCGTCGACGCGACCCGGGGCGCCGCCGGCGGGTATCGGCTCGGTTCCGGAGGCAGGTTGCCACCGCTGCTGCTCGACGACGAGGAGGCCGTCGCGGTCACTGTCGGACTGCGCGCAGCCGTGGGGATCGCAGGTGTCGAAGAGGCCGGGACCCGCGCTCTGGCGAAGCTGGAGCAGGTTCTCCCCGCGCGGCTGCGGCCCACCATCGACGCGATCCGTACAAGCGTGGAGCACGGACCGGAGAACACCGGCACCGATGCCCCCGACCCGCACGTCCAGACGTCGGTCCTGCAGGCCATCGCCGCGGCCATCCGCGACGTCGAATGGCTGCGTTTCGACTACGACGATCAACCCCGGCTGGTGGAGCCGTACCGCCTGCTGTGCTGGCAACGCCGGTGGTATCTGATCGCCCGGGATCCCCGCACGGACACCTGGACGACGTATCGAATCGACCGGATGGGCCTGCGGATGCCAACGCGACGCCGCTTCGACCCTCAGCCGCTGCCCGGCGGGGACTACACGGCTTTCGCGATGCGCACGATCGCCGAGAGCGGCTGGAACGTGCATGCGCGTCTTCGTGTCGACGCCCCCGCCGAGGACGTTCTGGCGCGGATCAACCCGGCCGTCGGAGCCGTCGAACCCATCGACGAGCACCGTTGTGTTCTGGTCACCGGAGCCGACAGCCTCGACACCGTTGCCGCGTATATCGGCATGCTGATGATGGATTTCACGGTGGAGTCCCCCGCCGAACTCATCCCCCGTCTCCAGCTGATCTCGCAGCGATATGTGAGAGCAGTCGCCGGGTCCGAACAGCCGTGAACGGGCACACCAACAGCTGGTAAAGCGACCTGCCCGACAGCCGACGAAACGCCTGCGCCACGATAGAGGGCACAACGTGACGTCGGCCGATGGGAAATGACCGAGTGAGTGAGACGTATACCGGTGACCTGATCCCGGTTTTCTTCCTCTCGGACAGCACCGGGATCAGCGCAGAGACCATGGGCAATGCTCTGCTGTTGCACTTTCCCGATCATCGCTTCGACCGGACGCTGATCCCGTTCATCACCACCGCCGACGACGCCCGCGAGGTCGTGCGAAGGATCGATGCGGCCGTGGACCGCGGGATGACACCACTCGTTTTCGTCACGGCTGCACTCGACGACGTCCGCGTCGAACTGCAACAGACCCGGGCACCCCTGATCGATTTCTTCGACATGCACATGCAGCAAGTTGAGGCGATCCTGGGAACCCGGGGCGCCCGGACACCTGCCCGTCTGCATGGTGTCGGGGACGTCAAGCGCTACAACGCTCGCATGCAGGCGGTCGAGTACGCCATCGAGCACGACGACGGCCAGAGTGTGCGCACGCTGGACAAGGCGGACGTCATCTTGGTGGCGCCATCCCGGTGCGGCAAGACCCCGACGACCATGTACCTCGCGCTGCAGCACGGCCTGCGCGTCGCGAACTATCCGCTCGTCGACGAGGATCTCGTCAGCACCGACCTACCACGTCCGATCCGGCACCTGCAGGACCGGTGCTTCGGGATCATCACGACCGCGGCCCGCCTCAGCGCGGTCCGGACGGAGCGTCGCCCGGATTCGACATACGCGTCGCTGCGGCAGTGTACGTACGAACTCAAACGCGCGGAGGAGCTCTACCGCACGCACGACCTACCCGTCATCGACTCCTCGGCGAAATCCGTTGAGGAGATGTCCACCCTCATCCTGCAGGTGCTCGCCCGCAGGCCCCACCCTGACAACTGAGGAGTCAGTTCATGAACAGCAATGTCCGGTGGTTCGCCGACCTCGGCCTCGCCGACCTCGAGCAGGTCGGCGGGAAGAACGCGTCTCTCGGCGAGATGGTCCGCAACCTGACCGACGTCGGGGTCCGGGTCCCCAACGGGTTCGCGACCACCGCCGACGCATATCGCCGGTTCGTGAATCAACCCGATGCCGCGGGCACCAGCCTGGCGGACCGCATCAGCGCGCGTCTGGCCGGCCTCGACACCGACGACGTGCAGGCACTTGCCGCGACCGGCAAGGAGATCCGGGCGGCGGTGATGGATCAGCCGTTCCCCGCCGACCTCGAGGACGACATCCGGACCGCGTTCGCCGAGTTGTCGGGTGGATCGGACGAGGCGTCGTTCGCAGTGCGATCGAGCGCGACCGCCGAGGACCTGCCGGACGCATCGTTCGCCGGACAGCAGGAAACGTTCCTCAACGTGCGCGGGATCGACGCGATCCTGCAGGCGATGCGCGAAGTGTTCGCATCGCTGTACAACGACCGCGCCATCGCCTACCGGGTGCACCACGAGTTCGAGCACGACGCGGTCGCCCTGTCGGCGGGCGTGCAGCAGATGGTGCGCTCCGACATCGGCACGTCGGGAGTCATGTTCACCATCGACACCGAGTCGGGTTTCGCCGACGCCGTGTTCGTGACGTCCTCCTACGGCCTGGGTGAAGCGGTCGTCCAGGGCGCGGTGAACCCCGACGAGTTCTATGTCTACAAGCCGGCGTTGCGCGCCGGCCGTCCGGCCGTACTCAAGCGCGGTATCGGGTCGAAGGCCACCAAGATGATCTACACCGACGATCGTTCGGTGGGCCGGACGACCGAGTTCGTCGATGTGGACGCCGCCGATCGCCGCGTCCTCAGCCTCACCGACGCGGAGGTCGAGGCGCTCGCCCGCCAGGCGTTGCTGATCGAGGAGCACTACGGGCGCCCGATGGACATCGAGTGGGGCAAGGACGGCGTGGATGGCGAGCTCTACATCCTGCAGGCGCGCCCGGAGACGGTGCAGTCGCGGGCGGCGGTGACCGGCCAGCAACGGTTCCGGCTGAACGAGACCGGCGATGTCCTCGTCGAAGGTCGGGCGATCGGCGCACGCATCGGCGCGGGAGCCGTCCGGGTGCTGGAGTCGGTGGAACAGATGCACGAGTTCCAGGCCGGCGAGGTGCTGGTCGCGGACATGACCGACCCCGACTGGGAGCCGATCATGAAGCGCGCCAGCGCCATTGTGACCAACCGCGGCGGACGGACCTGTCACGCCGCGATCATCGCCCGTGAGCTCGGTATCCCGGCAGTCGTCGGATCCGGCGGGGCCACGCGGTCACTCGAGGCCGGCCGCGAGGTGACCGTCTCGTGTGCCGAGGGCGACACCGGATACGTCTACGACGGATTGCTCGACTTCGACGTCACCGAGTCGTCCATCGAGGCGATGCCCGAGATCAGCACGAAGATCATGATGAACGTCGGCACACCGGAGCAGGCGTTCGCGTTCTCCCGCCTCCCGAACAACGGTGTCGGGCTGGCCCGCCTGGAGTTCGTGATCAACCGCCAGATCGGAATCCATCCCAAGGCCCTGCTCGATTTCGAGACCCTCGAGGGACCACTCAAAGAGCAGATCGGCGAGGCGATCGCGGCCTATCAGAGCCCCCGGGCGTACTTCGTCGACCGAGTGGCCGAAGGGGTGGCGACGATCGCCGCCGCGTTCGCGCCGCACCCGGTGATCGTGCGCATGTCGGACTTCAAGTCCAACGAGTACGCGAAGCTGGTCGGCGGCGAACTCTACGAGCCCGACGAGGAGAACCCGATGATCGGCTACCGCGGCGCGTCGCGGTACCTGTCGAAGGACTTCGCGGACTGTTTCGCCATGGAGTGTGCGGCCCTGAAGTACGTCCGCGACGAGATGGGCCTGACCAACGTCAAGATCATGATCCCGTTCGTCCGCACGCTCGCCGAAGCCGAAGGGGTGATCTCGCTGCTCGCCTCGCACGGCCTGCGCCGCGGCGAGAACGGACTCGAAGTGATCATGATGTGCGAGGTGCCGTCCAACGCGGTGATCGCCGACGCCTTCCTCGACCATTTCGACGGGTTCTCCATCGGCTCCAACGACATGACGCAGCTGACGCTCGGCCTGGACCGTGATTCCGCGCTCGTCGCCGACTCGTTCGACGAACGTGACCCGGCCGTGAAACACATGCTCGCCGCGGCGATCTCGGCATGCAAGGCGCGCGGCAAGTACGTGGGTATCTGCGGGCAGGGTCCGAGCGATCACGTCGACCTCGCTGAATGGTTACTGGAGCAAGGTATCGAGTCGATGTCGCTGAATCCGGACACCGTGGTCGACACCTGGACGCGGCTGGCGAAGCTCGGCTGACAAGCAACTGCTCCCAACGCCTTTCGCGGGGTCAAAGGCGTTGGGAGCAGCAAGTCGACTCCGGGGTGTCAGCTCACTCCAGCACGAACACCGGGATCCGGCGCTCGGTCTTGGTCTGGTAATCCGCGTACGGCGGATAGGCGGCAACCGCCAGATCCCACCAGTGCTCGCGCTCGGCGCCATCGACCTCACGCGCGGTGAGTTCGCGCACCGTTGTCCCGTCCTGCACCGTGATCTGCGGATGGGCCTTGACGTTGAAGTACCAGGACGGGTGCCCGGGCGCCCCGCCCTTGGACGCGATCATCGCGTACTTGCCGTCTTCCTCGACCCGCATCAACGGGACGTAACGCTTCTTGCCCGATTTCGCCCCGGTGGTGGTGAACAAGACGATCGGGCGGTCCATCACCTGGACGCCGTCCGTGGTGCCCTGTTCCAGGATCTTCTCGGTCTGGTCGCGTACCCACCCCTCGGGGCTGAGTTCTGGTTGATCGCTCATGCCAATCGACAACGTCGGCGTCGCCTTCGTCATTCCACCGGGTGCCGCAGCACGTCAGGACGCCCGGGGCGCGTACATGATCACTGCGACGCCCACGAGGCAGATGGCCGCCCCGGCGATGTCCCAGCGGTCGGGGCGATAGCCGTCGAGCGCCATTCCCCAGGCAAGGGAGCCGGCGACGAAGACCCCACCGTAGGCGGCCAGGATCCGCCCGAAGTTCGCGTCGGGTTGCAGGGTGGCGACAAAGCCGTAGGCGCCCAGGGCAATGACGCCCAGCCCGGCCCACAACAGGCCGCGGTGCTCGCGCACCGCCTGCCAGACGAGCCACGCGCCACCGATCTCGAGCAGAGCGGCGAGGACGAAGAGCAGGATCGACTTGGTGACCGTCATGGCTGTGTTCTATCAGCTGCGCGCCGGGAGGCGAGGTGTGGCGGTCTGACCGGTGTCGGCCGAGCATCACCGACAGCGCGGACACCGCTCGACGAGGTCGACCTGCATCCCGAGCGACACAGCGGCCTCGACGACCCGCGGCCACATACTCGCGGAGTTCAGGGCGAAGTCCTGAGCCCGACCGTCAGCGGCCGAGACGACCTCGACGTGATCGTCGGTGTTCCACAACGCCAGAGCGCGACCGTTGGAGTGGGCGGCGTGGTAGTAGACACCACGCACCTCCCGACGCGCCACGGGCTGGTCCTCGAAGATCGCTCGAGCCCATTCCTGTGTCCGTACGCGCGGATAGTCACCGGTCGCCAGCGACGGAAGAGCGCCGATCCGCATGGCCGCCCCCTCGCCTCGAAGATCGAGCACTGTGATCGACGACGTCGGCTTCACCAGCGCCACCCGGTGATTCGGGCAGACGGCCGCAGCCCGCAGATCACCGAAGACCTCGCCGAATGCCGTGGCCAGAGTGCCGGCCACGTAGAGGATCGATCGATCGTCCGGGCAGTTGCGCGCGGCACCCGACGTGGTCGGGATGTGGTGATCGAGTCGGTAAAGCGGACTGAACGTCCTGTGCGCGGCACCGTCCGACGTGTGTCCGGACACGTGGTAGATCCGACACCAATACCACGGGTGGGCCGGGGTCGGGTCACGCCATCGCCAAGTCCAGGCCCGTCCCCCGCTGACCGGGCGAACGGGTGCCGCAAGGGCGGCTACCACGCCGCCGAGGTGCTGGTGGCCGCGACCGCGATCACGTCGTCGATCCGGTTGGCGGCCAACGCCTGGGTGGGCGTCGCGCCGTCGAGGTCGACGTTGGGGGTGGCTGCCCACTCGGTCAGCGACACCACACCGCCGGGAAACGAGTCCCGTAGCCGTGCCAGCCCGGGGACGAAGCCGCGGGCGCAGCCGGCGTTGAACTGCCACAGCGGAAGCCGCCACTCCCGGCCCTTCTTCAACCCGAGCAGGTCGCCGGCCTTGATGCGGTCGAGTACCGCCTGCTCGGACACCTCGAGCAGGTCAGCTGCCTCGGCACGGGTCAGCGAGTACTCGAGCACCGCCGACCGGGCGGCGAACTGCCGGCGCAGATTCTCCAGCGCCGCCTGCTTGCGTTGCGTCGCCGACGGACCCCGTCCCCACAGGGAACTGTCGAGTTGGTCGTCGCCGGTGACGCTGCGCAGGAAACTGTCGCGGGCGGGTTTGGGAACACTGCTCAGTGTGTCACTCAGAGCCTCCGTGAAAGCGGTCGACGTTGCTCGACCGCGGTGCCCAACTGACGCATTCTCGGCCCGAGACGCCCGCCGGCTCGTGGTGCGGTCGTCACCGGGCGTGGTCGTGGCAGGCATGCCCTCCATTGTATGGACCTACAAGGGCAAAACAAGTAAAACAAGTTGCGAAAGTTTGGGCGCGATCACGGTGCGGAACGCCGCAGCACCGCAACCAGGAAATCGGATTGCGCTGTGAACGGCCGGACATCCCATGCCGACAGCAACACCTCACTCACCAGACCTCCGGCGGCGGCGTCGGCGAGGAACTCGTCGAACGCGTAACCTCGGCCCGCTCCGAAACCGACCACGACGCGCCCGTCGGGCGCGAGATGCTCGGCGAACCGGGCGAGGACCGTGCGTCGGTCGTCGGGGGCGAGGAAGGTGACGACGTTTCCCGCACTGACGATCATGTCGAACGCGGTGTCGATCCCGGCTGCGGGCAGACCGAGTTCGGCGAGGTCACCGACTAGCCAGGTCGGGCCCGGGTAGTCGGTGCGGGCAGCGTTGATGAGCACCGGATCCACGTCGACACCCACCACGGAATGCCCTGCGGCGTGGAGGTATCCACCGAGCCGTCCGGCGCCGCACCCGGCGTCCAGAACATGCGCGCCGCGCCGTACCATGGCGTCGATCAGACGTGCTTCACCGTCGATGTCCTGGCCACGTGCCGCGAGCTCACGAAATCGCTCGCGATAGCGGTGGGAGTGGCCGGGATCTGCGGCGACGATCTCGCGCCACGTGGTCGGTCGGGAGTTCCCGGGTGTCGACGTCACGTCGGCCGCTCCCCCTCGTAGCGTGCCAACCGTGCGTAGAGTTCGCGCATGGTGGTCTCGACGTCGTCGAGGAATGAGTCGACCTGGTCTTCGTTGTAGCCACGTCGGCCTATGGGTGGCTTGGCGAATGCGACGTTGCGGATGTCGTCCGGGGTGAGCACCCGCCCATTCTGGCAAATCCCGCCGGCCTCACGTTCTATCCGGGCTGGCCGGCCGGACGAGGGTCAGCTGCGCTCGTCAAGGGCGTGCCACACCGGCACCGCCTGCTCAGCGCGGATCTGCGAGGCGGTCGTCTTCACCGGCCCGCAGTTCGGCGTGTAGCAGGGTGATCGTCGTCCGGAGGTCGGCGATCTCCTGCCGTAGTTCGGCCGTCTCCTCGCCGGATAGGGCCGGTGCGGCCGAGGCCGCGGTACCGGCGGCCTCGCTCGACTCGGCGTCGGGATCGTCCCTGCGCTGGATGGCCTGCATCGAGTCGACGATGACGGCCAGGAAGAGATTGAGCACGGTGAACGCACTGAGCACGATGAACGGGACGAAGAACGCCCACGCCCACGGGTAGACCTCCATGACCGGCCGGACGATACCCATCGACCAGCTCTCCAGGGTCATGATCTGGAACAGCGTGTACGCCGAGGCACCCAGATCGCCGAACCACTCGGGGAACTTCTCGCCGAACATGCTGGTGGCCATCACCGCGGCGATGTAGAAGACCAGACCCAGTAACGCGATGATCGAGATCATCCCGGGTACTGCGGCGAACACCGCGGCCACCACCCGACGCATCTGCGGGAACGCCGACACCAGTCGCAGAATCCGTAATGCCCGAATGGCGCGCAGCGCACTGCTCGCACCGGAGGCGGGGACCAGTGAGACTGCGACCACCACGAAGTCGAAGATGTTCCATCCCGACCGGAAGAACCTGGGCCCCACCGCGATCAGCTTGCAGGAGATCTCGCAGACGAAGATCGCCAGACAGGCGTTGTCCAGCAGGCTGAGGACCCAATGCCCACTCCCCCGGCCCCACGAAGTCGTCAGCGCACCGAGTACCACGGCGTTGAACGCGATCACCCCGACCACAAACCACTGCACGCGCGGGGATTCGATCCACCGCTCCAGCCTCAGTCGCCAGGGGGCGACGTCGAGATCGTCGTCGGAGATGAACCGGGTATCGGGGCGCTCTATGCGTTTCATGGCCTCATCGAAGAATGCAGCGGCAACGAGGTGCCCTCAGTGCCGGGCTGGGGCTGGACCGGCCGAGCAGAACGCCTGCCGACCAGGGACGACCCTAGCAAGCGATCCGATGGCGACCGTCACGACGTCATCGGATCGCCTCACCGCCGAGCTGCTCGAACGCCTCGACCGCACTGCGGCGGCCGGCACGACGAAGATCCTCGCAGCCAGTCGCTGGGCCCTACGATGACCAAGGTGAGTTGCACCCACCGCCGCCGACCGACCCATG
This sequence comes from Gordonia aquimaris, assembly GCF_026262595.1. Classification (NCBI taxonomy): domain Bacteria; kingdom Bacillati; phylum Actinomycetota; class Actinomycetes; order Mycobacteriales; family Gordoniaceae; genus Gordonia; species Gordonia aquimaris. The sequence goes on from NZ_JAPKFM010000007.1 coordinate 152,742, forward strand.
GCCTGCTCCGGTGGCTGTGCACACTCGCGGTTGCCGGCGTGGCGACGATCCTCGCGCCGCCGACCACCGCCCAGGCGGATCTGCCGCGGCTCGTCGGCTGTGCGTGGCCGACGAAGTTCGCCACCGACGCCAACAACATCGCCTTCCCGGATTCGGCGGCGTCGTACTGGGCCAGTGTGGTCCGCATCCCCACCGGTGGCCACGTGGAGATCAGCGGCCGGTATCCGCATGCCCGGTACTTCTCGGTCACCACCTATTCGGCCACGACCCAGTCGGTGGACGGGCTGTATGACACCGCTATCGGCCCCGATGACGGTGGGGTCAACCCGTATCTGCCGGGCGCCGACCGTACCTCGGCGCACCGCGACTTCACCGTGCGGCTCGTGGACGGCGCCGCGCCACGGGCCGGGCGCCCGGACAACACCCTCTACACCACAAGCGCCGACGGACTACGTACCTCACCGCCGGGATTGGCGATCGTGGTCTGGCGCGTCTACGTGCCGGACGACGGTGCCGACCAGGCCGGCGGTGTCCCGCTCCCGAATCTCGTCGCGGTGGAGGCCGGCGGCGCGCGCCGCACCCTCGAACCGTGTCCCGGCGCCGCACCCACCGCAGTGGACACCGGCATCTCCGACCTCGGCCGGGCGCCTACTGCCGCGGTGACCGACCCGGCCGGGACCTACGGCGACGATCCGCCGGGCTGGGGAAAGTTCACCGGGCTCGCGCAGGCGGTCGCGGACGGCGTGGCCCGACGCACCGTCGGCGGCCAGGTCATCGGCCCCCTCGCCGACCGCTTCGGGGATGGCGGCTTCTTCGACAACCCCGACAACAAGTACGTCGTCTCCAACGCGGACGCCGGATTCGGTCCGATACTGGTGTTGCGTGGCCGGGCGCCGACCGCGCCGCGCACCGCCGACGGCACACCGACCATGGGGACCGGCCAGGTCCGATACTGGTCGATCTGCACCGAGGATCTCCCCACCACCGGGTACCTGGGCTGCGCCCACGACGAGGAGATCCCCGTCGACGAGTTCGGCTACTACACGATCGTGATCTCTGCCGTCGACGCCCGCCCGTCGACCGCCACCACCGAATGCGGGGTCACCTGGCTACCGGCCGGTGGCCGTCAGCAGACGATGGTGTTGCTCCGCAACATGTTGCCCGACCCGAGCTTCCCGGCTTCGGTGCAGCGCGCGACCCCCGGACAGGAGAAGGCGACGATGGGGCACTACCTCCCCGTCGGCCGGTACTACCAGTCGGCCGCGGCCTTCGACCGTCTGGGCTGCGGGTCGGCAGGTGTGACGCCGGGCTGGCGGGGCTGACCGCAGCGCGCTGTGGCCCGAGAGACAAGGGGCCCGAGAGACAAGGGGCCCGAGAGACAAGGCCACACAAATACAAAGGAACCCCTCCGACGCTGGTCGAAGGGGTTCCTGATGGTCGGGCTGACAGGATTTGAACCTGCGACCACTTGACCCCCAGTCAAGTGCGCTACCAAACTGCGCCACAGCCCGTTACCCCGCGAGCGGGGCCTTGACGACATTAGCCGACAAGCACCGTTTCTATCCAATCGCCTGGTCAGAGCGCTGCGGAACGATGCTGACCGGATGGACAGATCAGTTTGCCGCGGAGCGGCCTTTGGCGTACATCCAGCCGGCCGTGATCAGGATGGCGCCGACGATGGAGCCGATGATTCCGCTGGCCCGGAAGTTCAGACCGTCACCGGACAGCAGGCTGATGAGCAGGCCACCGACAAAGGAGCCAACGAGTCCGGCAACGATGGCCAGACCCCAGTCGATCCCCTTGGCGCCCTTCCCGAGGATGAGTTGCGCACCCGCGCCGATCAGCATTCCGAACAGGATGATTCCGATGATGAGCACGAGTGGCAGTATCGCATGCCCACCGGCCGTAGCCGTGCACGGTCAGCGTTTGCGGCGTTGCTCGCGCTTGTCGCGCACCCGGACGTTGATCCGCACCGGCGAACCGTCGAAGTTGAACTCCTCGCGCAGTCGACGTTCCAGGAATCGACGGTAGCCGGCCTCCAGAAATCCGGTCGTGAACAACACGAACGTCGGCGGCCGGGTCGCGGCCTGGGTGGCGAACATGACCCGCGGCTGCCGCCCCCCACGCAGCGGTGGCGGTGTTGCGGCAATCACCTCTTTGAGCCAGTTGTTCAACCGGCCGGTGGGAATCCGCTTGTCCCATGACTCCAACGCCCCGTCGAGTGCCGGCACCAGCTTCTGCACGGCACGTCCCGTGCTGGCCGAGATGTTGACCCGCCGCGCCCACGGCACCCGCGCCAAGTCGCGGTCGATCTCCTTGTCCAACTGGTAACGCCGGTCCTCGTCGACGAGATCCCACTTGTTGAATGCGATCACCAGCGCCCGGCCGCTCTCTATGATCATCGACAGCACCCGCAGGTCCTGCTCGGTGATCGGCTCCGACGCGTCGATGAGCAGGATTGCGACCTCGGCCGCGTCGAGGGCGGCGCGTGTTCGCAGCGACGCGTAGTACTCGTGCCCGCTGGCGGTGCGCACCTTGCGACGCAAGCCTGCCGTATCGACGAACTGCCATGTCTCACCGCCGAGTTCGATCAACTCGTCCACCGGATCCACGGTCGTGCCGGCGACGTTGTCGACCACCGAGCGTTCGGCGCCGGCGAGCTTGTTCAGCAACGAGCTCTTGCCGACGTTGGGTTTTCCGACCAGCGCGACACGGCGTGGGCCGCCCAGTGCGGGCGCCTCGCGTGGTGTCGAGGGCAACATGTTGAGGATCACGTCGAGCAGATCCCCTGCGCCGCGGCCGTGTGCCGCCGACACCGGAAACGGCTCGCCCAGTCCCAGCGACCACAGCGTGGCGACATCGGCTTCGGCACGTTCACTGTCGATCTTATTCGCCACCAGCACGACCGGCGTCTTCGACCGGCGCAGCACCCGCGCGACGGCTTCATCGGTACTCGTGGCGCCGACCGTTCCGTCGACCACCAACACAATGGCGTCGGCAGTCTGCATGGCGTATTCGGCCTGGGTGGCCACCGCCTGCTGCAGCCCCTTGGCATCGGGTTCCCAGCCGCCGGTGTCGACCACGGTGAATCGTCGACCCGACCAGCTCGCGGCATAGGACACGCGGTCCCGGGTCACGCCGGGGATATCCTCGACCACTGCCTCGCGACGCCCCAGAATACGGTTGACCAACGTCGATTTGCCCACGTTGGGGCGTCCGACGATGGCCACCACCGGCACCGGTGTGGCGTCGATCAGCTGCCCGTCGGCACCGAGATCGCCGAGCTCCCAATCGGACTCGTCATTCCAGGTTCCGTCACCGGGAAGGGTGAGTTCCTCCCCCACGCCACTGTGTTCGGTCACGACTGCACTCCGATCCGGTCGCGGACCAGGCCGCCGAGAGTGTCGATCACCTGGTCGAGGGTCAGGTCGCTGGTGTCCACGATCACCGCGTCGTCTGCGGGCCGCAGCGGTGATACGGCACGCGTCGAGTCGAGGTGATCACGCCTATTGACGCTGACGAGCACCTCGTCGTAATCGCTCGGTCGACCGGCCGCGACATTCTGCTTGTGCCGACGGACCGCTCGCGCCTCGGGCGTCGCGGTGAGGAACACCTTCAGATCGGCGTCCGGGAAGACCACCGTGCCGATGTCGCGGCCCTCCACCACGACGAAAGCGCCCTGGGCTTCTCGGCGTTGGACCGCGACGAGTTTGGTGCGCACCGCCGGAACCGCAGATACCGCAGACACGGCGTCGGTCACCCGATCGGTACGGATGGCCGCAGAGACGTCGACACCGTCGAGATAACTCACGCAGCCGTGGTCGGCGATGTCGAGACGGATGTCGGCGCCACGCACCACGTCCTCGATCGAAGGCAGGTCCTGCAGCGACACACCGGCATTCAATACCGCAAGGGTGGCGGCCCGGTACATCGCACCGGTATCGAGGACTCGCGCACCCACCCGATCGGCGAGTGCCTTGGACACCGTCGACTTGCCGGTGCCGGCCGGCCCGTCGAGAGCAATCACACGTGTGCCCGCTGCGTCGCCGTGACCCGGAGCGCCGCCGCGCACCGTTGCCTCGCTCACAGTCCGACCGCCTTGTACAACGCGCCGACCTCGTTCTTCCCGAGCACACGCAGACTGCCCGGGCGCTGCTCCCCCAACGCGACAGCGCCGACGTGAGTACGTACCAGCGCGGTCACCGGGAAACCGACCTCTTCCATCATCCGACGCACGATGCGGTTGCGTCCCTCATGCAATGTGATGCGCACCAACGACTGCCCCTCGTGGACCTCGACCGGCGTGAACGAGTCGACCGACACCGGCCCGTCTTCGAGTTCGACGCCGCCCTTGAGTACGCGGCCCAGCGAACGCGGCACCTCGCCGCGCAGCGTGGCCAGATACGTCTTCGGGATCTCATAAGAGGGATGCATCAGTCGGTGCGCGAGCTCGCCGTCGTTGGTGAGCAGCAGCAACCCCTCGGTGTCCGCGTCGAGCCGGCCCACGTGGAACAGCCGTTGCCCGGCCATCACCCGCTCGGCGACGATGTCGCCGACGCAGGGTCGACCCTGATCGTCGGACATCGTCGACTGCCAGCCCTTGGGCTTGTTGAGGGCCAGGTACTGCTTGTCTTCGTCGATGATGACGCGGGCCCCGTCCACCCGGATCACCGCGGTGTCCGGGTCGATGCGCAGGCCTTGTTCGGTGACGATCTCGCCGTCGACCTCCACGCGCCCGGCGGCGATGAGTTCCTCGGCCCCGCGCCGCGAGGCCACCCCGGCCGCAGCGAGAACCTTCTGCAACCGCACACCGTCGCTGACGTAGGTGGCGCCGGATTCGGCGGCCTGGACGTCGACGTTTTGATGTCGTGCAGGTTTGGCGTTGTTGAGCCGCACCTTGCCCGACGTCACGTCGGGTTTCGACGAACCCTTGCGGTGGGTCTTCTTCGTGGAGCCACCCGCGACCTGCGGGTTTCGTTTGGCCGCACCTTTGGCCCCTGCGCCCTTGGCGCCGGCCTTGCGGGTCGTCTTGCCCGTGTTTTGACCGCGCGCCGACTTCTTGCGCGGGCCCGGTGTGCCGTCTCGGCTAGCGGATGCCATGTCATCGATCCTGATCGTCGGTGCCCGAATCGGGCGCCGACCGGTCGTCGACGTCCGATCCGGACGAGATGTTCTCTGTCGAGTCTGACCGGTGAGCACCGAGTTTGGCGAATCGTGGATCCGACGAGATCTCGTCATCGAGGTCGTCGATGACGTCGACGTCGGGAAGTAGCGGAGCCAGGTCCGGGAGCTCGGACAGCGATGCCAGCCCGAGGCGTTCGAGGAACAATTCGGTCGTCGCATATGTGATCGCACTGGTCTGCGGGTCGGCCCCCACCTCGCTGATGAGGCCGCGGGCAACCAAGGTACGGATCACACCGTCGACGTTGACGCCGCGGATCGCGCTCACCCGCGCTCGGGTCACCGGCTGCCGGTAGGCGACCACTGCCAGCGTCTCCAGGGCGGCGCGGGTGAGCTTCGACCGGGCCCCGTCGAGCAACAACCGCTCGACATACGGCGCGTACTCGGCTCGCGTGTAGTAGCGCCAACCGTCACCGGCGTAACGCAGATCCATGCCGCTGTTGGCAGTGGTGAGCTCCTCTGACATCCGGGTCACCATCGTTCGGACGCGGGCCGGATCCTCATCCACCGCCGAGGCGAGTTCCGCCACGGTCGCCGGGGTGTCGACCACCAGCAGAACCGCCTCGAGGGCGGATCGCAGACGAGCATCGGTGAGCGCGGGTTCGGCGTTCTCGGCGAACAGTGCCTGCTCGGTCGCCGGGTCCGCGGCGGCGTCTGTCTGGTCGGTCATCCGTAGTCCTCTGCGGTGTCCATACTCAATTCCTCCACGGTGCGGTCCCCTGTCCAACTGACCCGCAGGTCGCCGAGGGCCTCGGGTTGCTCGAACGCGACGGCCCGCTCGCGGTACAACTCGAGTAGGCCCAGGAAACTTCCGACCACCTCCAGCCCGTCGGCACATTCGACGGTCAGGTCGTGAAAGGTCAGCCATGCACCGGGGTGGGCGGTGAGCAGATCGGCGATCCGGCGGGCTTGTGCGGGAACCGACACCCGATGGCTGTCATGCAGATGATCCAATCCGACCGTCGGTGTGGGGCGGGGTGTGAACGCGGACGCGGCCACACCGGCGAATCCGCGGACGTCCACCCCGAGCGTGACCTCGGGCAACAGCTCCTCGAACTGCTTCTCGAGCGACACCGAACGCGGATAGCGTTGCAGCGCTGCTGCTTCCAGCTCGCCGAACAGAGCGGCCACCTGCTTGTAGGCGCGGTACTGGAGGAGGCGGGCGAACAGCAGGTCGCGCGCTTCGAGCAACGCCAGATCCTCGGGGTCGTCGACCTCTCCGGACGGCAGCAGCCGAGCGGCCTTGAGGTCGAGCAGGGTCGCGGCGACCACCAGGAATTCGGTGGTCTGCTCGAGTCCCACCTCGGCGCCCAGGTCACGCGTGTAGGCGATGAAGTCGTCGGTCACCTCGTGCAGGGCCACCTCGGTGACGTCGAGGCGATGCTGGCTGATCAGGTTGAGCAACAGGTCGAACGGACCCTCGAAGTTGGGTAGGCGCACCTGGAAGCCGGTCGGCTTCTCCTCGGACCCCTCAGGCCCCCCCGTATCCGGTTGACTGGGCGCCGTTTCCGGTCGACTGGGCAGCCGATCGGCGGCGGCCAGATCGCTGACGTCGGCTGCGATGGTCTCGACCGCGGCCGGGTCGGCACCGGGCGAGCCGTCGGTCATGCCGATTCGTCGTCGCGGGCGATGACCTCGCGCGCCAGCGCACGATACGCGTTCGCGCCCGCCGACTTGGGCGCCCAGGAGGTGATCGGTTCACCAGCCACGCTGGTCTCCGGGAACCGCACAGTGCGACTGATCACCGTGTCGTAGACGGCATCGCCGAATACCTCGACGACTCGCGACATCACCTCACGCGAATGCAGCGTGCGGGCGTCGAACATGGTGACGAGAATGCCGCCCAAGGTCAGTCGGGGGTTGAGCCGGTCGCGCACCTTGTCCACAGTGTCGGTCAGCAAGGCGAGCCCGCGCAGGCTGAAGTACTCACATTCCATCGGGATGATGACGGTGTCCGCGCAGGCCAGCGCGTTGACCGTGAGCAGCCCCAGCGACGGCTGACAGTCGATGAGGACGAAATCGTAACGGTCGAGCACCGGATGCAGCGCACGTCCCAATGACTGCTCGCGGCCCACCTCGGTGACCAGCTGGATCTCGGCGGCCGACAGGTCGATGTTGCTCGGCAACAGATCCAGGCCCTCGACACGCGTACGCATCAGGACATCGTCGGTTGCCGCCTGCGGCGGGACGAGAAGGTTGTAGACGGTCTGCTCGAGTTCGTGATGTGGCACGCCGAGCCCGGCCGACAACGCGCCCTGCGGGTCGAGATCCACCAGCAGCACCCGTCGCCCGCATTCCGCGAGGGCGGCGCCGAGGTTGATCGTCGACGTCGTCTTGCCGACGCCGCCCTTCTGGTTGCACACCGCGACGACCGTGGCCGGACCGTGCCGGTCGAGTGGTCTCGGATCCGGGATCTCCCGGTACGGGCGGCCGGTGGGCCCGATCTCGTTGTGGTGCTCGGCGTCCTCGTCCGAGTCGTGCGACGGCGAGACCGGTATGCGGTACTGCTCGTGGGCGGCTGACCGCGGTGCCCCCGGGGTGCTCACGTGTCCGCAGCTCCCTTCATTTTTCTCGACCGCAACGCGTTCCTGCCAGCCTAGTGGGTCGGATGCCTGATCCTGCGGAGCATCGCCGATGGAAAACAGGGCGTCCTGCCGATCGGCGCTCACCGGGCCCGCGGATGGGCCGTGGCGTACACCTCACGCATGGTGTTCACCGTCACCAATGTGTACACCTGGGTGGTCGTCACCGAGGCGTGACCGAGGAGCTCCTGGACCACACGTACGTCGGCACCACCGTCGAGCAGATGGGTGGCGAAGCTGTGGCGCAGCGTGTGCGGCGACACCGCGGTGTCGAGTCCGGCCCGTTGCGCCGCGTCGACGAGCACCTGCCACGCACTCTGCCGCGACAGCCGCCCTCCGCGCACGTTCAGGAACAGTGCCGGTTCCGATCGGCGGACCAACGTGGGACGGCCACGTACGAGGTACGCCTCGAGGGCCTCGACCGCGGGACCACCGACGGGCACCACCCGTTCCTTGCCCCCCTTGCCGCGCAGCCGCACCGCCCGGGCGTCGGTGTCGATGTCGTCGACGTCCAGCGAGGTCGCCTCCGAGATGCGCGCGCCGCAGCTGTAGAGCAACTCGAGCAACGCTCGATCCCGAAGTCCGCGCGGCTGATCGTCGGCACCGGCGGACTCCAGGATCGCCAGCACGTCGTCGACGGGCAGTGATTTGGGTAGCCGACGCGCGGGACGCGGCGGACGCACCGCGTGTGCGACGTCGGTGGTCACGATGCCCTCGGCAGTCGCGAACTTGTGGAACCCTCGCACCGCCACCAGCGTTCGCGCGATGGAGCTGTCGGCGAGCGGACTGAGCCCGGCGTCGGGGTCACCGCGCCGCAGTTCGACGAGGAATTCGCGGACATCATCAGTGGCCACTTCGTCGAGTCCGTCGATCCCGCGTGCGTTCAGGAACTGCTCGTAGCGCGCGAGATCACGTCGGTAGGAGTTGACCGTGTTGGGCGCCGCCCCGCGCTCCACCGTCAGATGGTCCAGATAACGGGTTACGTGCTCGGCGGCGGTGTCGGTGGGCACGGTGGCAGCACTCACCGCGTGGGCCGGCGCTCGCGCAGCGCCGTCGGTTCGTCCGGCCACGGCGCGGTGACCGCACGCAGCGTGGCGCCGCGCGCCTCGGCGGCGGCGACCGCGAGGATCCCGGCGACACTCGTCGCGTTGACGATCTCTCCGGCGAGCACACGGTCGACCGCGTCGTCGAGCGCTACCCATTCCACCGCCATGTCGGCCTCCTCGTCGTGGCGCTCTGCGGTATCGACGACCCGCACACCCTCGGCGAGGTAGAGCCGCAACGCCTCATCGGTGAATCCCGGGGACAGCGCCAGATCGACGAGCACCTGCCAACGGTCGGCGGCCAGATCCACCTCCTCGGCTAGTTCGCGCTGCGCGGCCTCCAGGGGCGTCTCGTCGGGGCCTGCGTCGAGCAGACCGGCCGGAAGTTCCAACAGTCGCCGACCGATCGGATGCCGGTACTGGCGCACCATCGCGATGCGTCCCTGTTCGTCACGTGCCACCACGGCGACCGCGCCGTAGTGTTCCACCACCTCACGTTCGGCGACACGGCCTCCCGGCATCTGCACGTCGTCGACGCGCAGGGTCACGATCGCACCGTCGTAGACCGTGCGGGTGCCCCGCACGGCGAACTCGTGGCCGCCCGGCGCGTCTGGGCCGTCGGCCGCAGCCCTGCCGCTCAAGCGCTGGGTTCCCGGTCACCGACTTCGTCCGCGCCGGCGAGCTCGGTACCCGATATCTCGTCGATCGCAGCAGCATCGTCGGCCGACTGGTCGTCGTAGTCGCCGAGATCGACAGGCAGACGTTCCTCGGCCTTGTATTTCAGGGCAGCCTCGATGAACGAGCGGAACAGCGGATGCGGCCGGGTGGGCCGGCTCTTGAGCTCCGGGTGCGCCTGAGTGGCCACGAGGAACGGATGCACCGACTTCGGGTACTCGACGAACTCCACCAGGTGTCCGTCCGGTGAGGTGCCGGAGAAAACCAGACCCGCCGCCGCGATCTTGTCCCGATAGGAGTTGTTCACCTCGTAGCGATGACGGTGACGTTCGGATACCTCGGTGGCACCGTACGACCGCGCCACGACGCTGCCCCGCTCCAGGTGCGCCGGATAGGCACCGAGCCGCATCGTGCCGCCAAGATCTGCCTCGCCGGCGACCGCCTCGGTCTGATCGGCCATCGTCGAGATCACCGGATAGGGCGTGTCGGGGTCGAACTCGGCGGAGCTGGCACCATCGAGTCCCGCGCTGCGTGCGGCCTCGATCACCACGCACTGCAGGCCGAGGCACAATCCCAGCAGCGGGATCTTGCGCTTGCGGGCATATGCGATCGCACCGACCTTGCCCTCGATGCCCCGGATACCGAAACCGCCTGGGATCAGCACTGCGTGCACGTCACCGAGCGCGGCCTGCGCGCCTTCCAGGGTCGCGCACTCATCGGAAGGCACCCATTTGATCTCGGTACGTGCCTTCCATGCGAAACCGCCGGCGCGGATGGCCTCGGTGACCGACAGGTAGGCGTCGGGCAGGTCGACATACTTGCCGACCAGGGCGACCGTCACCGTCTCTCGCGGATCGTGCACCCGCCGCAGCAGCTCACCCCATTCGGTCCAGTCGACGTCGCGGAACGGCAAACCCAGTTTGCGGACCACATAGGCGTCGAGCTGCTCCCGGTGCAGCACCTTGGGGATGTCGTAGATCGACGGGGCGTCGGGGGTGGAGATCACACCTTCGATCTCGACATCGCACATCAATGCGATCTTCTTCTTGAGCCCCTCAGGGACCTCCCGATCGCATCGCAGGATCAGCGCGTCGGGTTGGATACCGACATTGCGCAACGCGGCCACCGAATGCTGCGTGGGTTTGGTCTTGAGTTCGCCGGACGGCGCCAGATACGGGACCAACGAGACGTGCAGGAAGAACACGTTGTCACGACCGACGTCGTGACGGATCTGTCGGGCCGCCTCGATGAACGGCTGCGACTCGATGTCACCGACGGTGCCGCCGATCTCGGTGATGACGACGTCGGGGGCCTCGCCGTCTTCCCCGGGCTCGCGCATCGCGAGCACCCGGGCCTTGAGCTCGTCGGTGATGTGCGGGATCACCTGAACGGTCTCGCCGAGATACTCCCCGCGACGTTCCTTGGCGATGACGGTCGAATAGACCTGCCCGGTCGTCACATTGGCCGACTGTGACAGGTTGCGGTCCAGGAATCGTTCGTAGTGGCCGACGTCGAGGTCGGTCTCGGCTCCGTCCTCGGTGACGAAGACCTCGCCGTGCTGAAACGGATTCATGGTGCCCGGATCCACGTTGAGATACGGGTCGAGCTTCTGCATCGTGACGCGCAGGCCACGTGCGGTGAGCAGTTGTCCGAGACTCGATGCGGTCAGTCCTTTACCCAAGGACGACGCGACACCGCCGGTCACGAAGATGTGTTTGGTGCCATCGTGCATGTGGCGCAGTGGTCGCAAAATGCGTCTCCCGTCGGCCGATCCAGGCCAGAAAACCCTGATTACCTACGGGACTCCAGGGTAACACCTCGCGGACGGTTCGACTGCCACGACACCGGCTCGGCACCGATCTGCCCTCACGCGGCCGGGCCCGGGGCCGCCCCGACGGTGATCGCCCGGGCGCCTGCCCCGGTGCCGTAGGCGCCGGTCTGCCCGTCGGACTCCTGGGCCAGCGCCAACACCGCCGTGATCAGCCCGGTCTGCTGGTCGACGTTGTCCACGGTCGACACCGCGTTGCCCAACGCCGGATCCGAGCGCACGACCGCGATCGGCGACCCACCCTCGGCCGAGCCTGCACGCCCCACCAGGACACCGCCTTGTCCACGGGCGGCCATGGCCGCCGCGGTCCGGGCCACCAGCTGGCCCTGTGCACCCGCGTCGTCGCCGAGCGCATCGCCGGTCACCACCACGACAAGGTCGGCTCCCGACATCGTCCGGTCGGCTGCGGCGATGAAGCCACCCTCCCGTAGCGCCTGCAATCCGAGCCGGATGTCGGCGGCGTCGGCCGCCGTTCGTCCCTCGGGATGTAACAGCAGTGCACCGAGTAGGTCCCCGACGCGGCCGCCTGAGTCCGTCAGCTCGGCTCGCAGGGTCGTGCCGGCGGGTATGGTCTGATCGACGATGGTGCGCAGTTGTTCCGCGTTCTGATCGGTGACGAGTTCGTCGGTCAATGCGATCTGCCCGGCGAAACGTGCACCCGCCGTCGACAGTGCTTCCTTGACCGCATCGACATCGGTATCCGCGGCGTTCGGTGCGGTCACCACGAGGACCGACTGATCGGCGAGCGCACCGCTGATCAGACGGGGCGCGACCGCCGCGTCGAAGCTGTTGGCGGCGTTGAGCTGTTCGTTCAGGTGATCGCGTTCGGCCTCGAGATCGCCGATGCGGTCCCGGGATGCGCCGGTCAACGAGTTCACCCGGTCTCCGACGAATCCCGATCCCAGGAACAGTCCCAACGCCAGCGCCAGAAAGACCGCGGCGAGGGAGATCGCGTGCTGGCGTAGTGAGATCATCGACTACCTGTTCCACACTCCCTGGGCCCAGTCCACGGCCTGGTGGTATTGCGCTACCGACCAGTCGATGATCTCAGGACCCATGTTGGACAACATGATCGCCGCGATCACGGCGATCAGCGCGGCTAGGATCACGCATGCGATGGCCGCACCGGACACCCGGCTGCGATACAGCGTGGCGACCGCCTTCGCGTCAACCAGTTTCGGACCCACCTTGAGGCGGGTGAGGAAGGTCGACGGATTGCTCTCCCGTCGTGAACGGTCGAAGAAGTCGTCGAGCGTACCCCCGTAGCCGACAGTCACGATCAGATCTGCGCCGTGGTAGTCCGTGAGCAGCAATGCGAGGTCGGCTGCACCCCCGGCGGCTGGGAACGTCGTCGCGCCCACACCGAGGTCCTGGATGCGGGCAAGGCCCGGGGCGTGGCCGTCGGTGTCGGCCGGCAGGACAAGCTGGGCACCCGATTTCAGGGTCGCGGTCTTCATCTCCTCGGGGTCGCCGACGATCAGAGAGGGCTTGTAGCCGGCTTTCATCAGGGTGTCGGCGCCGGCGCCCACCCCGACGAGCACCGGCGAGTACTCCTTGATGAACGGCTTGAGCGACTTGAGGTCGGTGGCGCGGTCGGGGCCGTCGGCCACCACGACCACGTGCCGTCCCGCCAGATTCACATCCACATCCGGGACGCCGACACCGTCGATCAGCAACGGCGATTCACTTCGAATGAACTCGATCGTGTTGCCGGAGAACGCTTCCAGATGATCGACCAGCCCGGTCTTGGCCTCGATCATCATATCGGCGATGTCGTGCTCGGCCAGTTCGGTTCCCATCGCAAGCCTGCGCTCACCGACATAGAGGCGGTTGTTGTCGACGCGCAGCTTCGCGCCGTCCTTCACCCGCTTGAACACCTCATCGCCGACGTTGTCGAGCAATACGATCCCCGAGGCCACGAGAACCTCCGGACCGAGGTTGGGATACCGACCCGAGATCGACGGGGCGGCATTGACCACCGCCACCACATTCGCCTGCACGAGCGCGTCTGCGGTCACCCGGTCGAGATCGATCTCGTCGAGGATGGCGATGTCGCCCGGACCGACACGGTCGAGCAGGCGCCGAGTGTTCTTGTCGATCCTGGCGATTCCGGTGACGCCAGGCAGTTCGGTGGTGGTGCGGGCGAGCAGTGCAGGCATCTTCATGACGCTCATGATCGACACGCGAGACGCTGAAATCGTGGAGGCGCGCCGCAACAATTGCAACTTTTGTCACACGAGCAACATCTGCAACGACTCGTCGGGAGCCGTGGATCGCTACTCCGCGGCGACCGACGTGCGTTCGGTCTCCGCGGTGGCCAGGAGTTCCTCTGCGTGTGCGCGGCCGGTGTCGGAGTCGCCGAGCCCGGCCAACATGCGCGCGAGTTCGGCAACACGCTCGTCGCGATCCAGGGTGCGCACTGTGCTGCTGTGCGGACGGTTCTTGCCCTTGGCCGCGTTCTTTCCGATGACCAGGTGATTGTCGGCGAAAGCCGCCACCTGCGGAAGGTGGGTCACGACGATCACCTGGTGCGCTCGGGCGAGGCGCGCCAGCCGACGCCCGATCTCGACTGCCGCACGACCGCCGACGCCCGCGTCGACCTCGTCGAAGACCATCACCGATCCACTGGTCGGGGCAGCGAGTACAACCTCCAGGGCGAGCATGAGACGGGAGAGCTCGCCACCGGATGCAGATCGCGCGATGGGTAACGGCGTCGCGCCCTTGTGGGCGAGTAAGGAGAACTCGACGCGGTCGGCACCCGATGCACCGGCATGCGCTCGTACGCCGTCGATCTCGATCGCCAGTCGATCGTTGTCGGCGGCCGGCTCGGGGGCGACCTCCACGGCGAGCGCAGCGTCACCCATCGCGAGTCCGCCGAGTTCCGCGGAGACCTTGGCGGCCATAGACTTGGCAGCGGTTCGCCGACGGCGCCCCAGTTTGGCAGCGGCCTCGGTGACCTTGTCCCGGGCAGCCGCGGCGGCGGACTCGAGCTCGGTGATGGAGTGCTGGGGATCGTCGATCTCGGCCAGCCGAGTGGCGGCACTGTCACGCCACGCGATGACCCCGTCGATGTCCGGCGCATACTTCCGGACCAATGATTTCAGGTCTGCCTGCCGGGTCAGCAGTTTGTCGAGTTCCTCGGCGTCGGCGGGCAGGTCGGACAGGAACGCCGACAGCTCCTCGCCGACATCGGTGATCACGGTCAGCGCCTCGCTCACGCGCGGAAGCAGGCCGCGCAGCGACTCGTCGCCGGCCGCTTCGAGCAGGCTGCGCACCTGACCGAGCGCGTCGACAACGGAGCCGTCGTCGCCGGCGACGATCGCGTGCGAGTGCGCACCCGTGGTCCGGATGCTCTCCAGATCGGTGAGCCGGTGGATCGTGGCGGCGAGTTCCGCGTCTTCACCGGGTTGCGGGTCCACCGCGGCGATCTCATCGACACCGAACCGGAGCCGATCGGCCTCCTGGGCGAGTTCACGTTCGTCGGTGCGGCGGGCGTCGAGATCATCGAGAATCCCGATCCACGCCTGGCGAGCGGTTCGATAAGCGTCGACGGCACTGCGCACCGGCGACCCTGCAAAGGTGTCGAGCGCCGCGCGCTGGTGTTCGGGCTTCATCAGTCGGAGCTGATCGTTCTGGCCGTGGATGGTGAGCAGCTGATTGGTCATCCGGCCCATCACACCGACGGGCACCGACCGACCGCCCAGGTGTGCCCGCGAACGGCCGTCGGTGCCAACCGATCGGATGGCGATCAGCGTGCCGTCCTCGTCCACATCGGCTCCCGACGCCTCCAGGATCTCGTCGACCACCGGATCCACCGTCGCGCCTCCGTCGGCACCATCCGGCGTCGCGAGGCGAAACCGACCTTCCACGGTGGCCTTCGCATCGCCGGATCGCACCCGCGACGCGTCGGCCCGCGCGCCCGAAAGCAGGTGCAGACTCGTCACGATCATGGTCTTGCCGGCGCCTGTCTCGCCGGTCAGCGCCGTGAAGCCCGGGTGGAATTGTGCCGACGCCCGCTCGATGACGCCGAGGCCTTCGATCGACAGTTCTTCCAGCACGTCAGGCCTGCCTCCCTCGCCAACCCGTTACGGGCAGATCGAATTTGGTCACCAGTCTGTCGGTGAACGGGTCGGAGTCGATGCGCACCCACAACACCGACCGCTCGCTGCGGACCACCTCGACGCGAGCGCCCGCGGAGACGTCGATCCGGCGTCGCCCGTCGCACAGTGCCACACCGGCGCGGCCACGTTTGTCGATCTCGACCGCGATCTGCGATCGCGGGCTCGTCACCAACGGACGGGCGAAGAGCGCGTGAGCGTTGCTCGGCACCACCAGGATGGCCTCGAGATCCGGCCACATCACCGGCCCACCGGCCGAGAACGCATAGGCCGTCGACCCGGTCGGGGTCGCCACCAGCACGCCGTCGGCACCGAACGCGGAAACCGGACGCCCGTCGACCTCCGTGACGAGTTCCAGCACGCCGTTGTTGGTTCGGTTGAGGATGGCGATCTCGTTGAGGGCCCAGGTCCGCACGACCGGCGCATCGGGTTGAGTCGGGTCTATCACCGCCACATCGAGGGTCATCCGCGGTTCCACCCGGTAGTCACCCGCGATGAGCTGCTGCATGACGGCATCGACACGATTGGCCTCCGCCTCGGCCAGAAAGCCGATGTGGCCCAGATTGATACCCAGCACCGGAACCTGTGCCGGATAAGCCAGTTCGGCAGCACGCAGGAAGGTGCCGTCGCCACCGAGGACGATCACCACCTCACACCCCTCGGCCGATGCCGGTTCCGGTGTGGTCACCCGGACCGCGGCTCCGAGATTACGCAGATGTTCGGGATCGACCGGATGACTCGTCGGCCGTTCGCGGCCGGGTTTCGTGGGAGCGGGTTCATCGGCCGCGTGCCGCGTGTCGTAGTCGACGACCCGCAACCGCACATCGGCGGCAGCACAGTGTCGCGCGATGGCATCCATCGTCTGTGTGACGACCTCGCGACCGGTGTGGGCGACCACCAGGAACTCCCGATGCTCCCCTCCGCCGGCGACCTCCTCGTTGGCCACAGTGGTCCCTTCGTCTGTCAGCGCGGCCCGTCCGCGACGGCCCGGGTGATCATCTCGATCAGTGCGGTGTCGATGAGCTCTGGGGCGTCGGGCCCGGACACGATGGCGTCGTCGGCACCATGCGTCACGTCTGTTCGAACTCCGACCCTATCGCCAGCCACCGGGTCGGCGCCGGGCCGGTGGGTGTCGGGTCGGTCGCCCGCTGCGGCAGCTCCGGGTCGCTGCGCATCTTCCCGACGCAACCAGAGGAAGTACTCGACGTTTCCCGACGGCCCGGGCAGGGGGCTGGCGACCACGCCGCGGGTTACGAGGCCGAGATCGCGGGCGGTACGCGCCACACCGACAACCGCGTCGACACGCTGTTGGGGATCCCGCACCACGCCACCTGCACCCACCCGGTCCTTGCCGACCTCGAACTGCGGTTTGACCATCGGGACGAGATCGCCACCGGCCCGGACCGAACGAGCGAGTGCCGGCAACACCAGCCCGAGTGAGATGAACGACAGATCGGCCACCACCATGTCGACCGCACCGCCGATGTCCTCGGGGTCGAGATGGCGCACGTTGGTACGGTCGTGCACCGTCACCCGCGGATCGTTCTGCAACCGCCACACCAGTTGTCCGTAGCCGACGTCCACGGCGACGACGTGTTCCGCGCCGCGCCGCAGCAGTACGTCGGTGAACCCACCGGTAGAGGCGCCGGCATCCAGACAGCGCCGGCCACGCACGGTCAACCCGGATGGTTCGAATGCCTCCAGAGCACCCAACAGTTTGTGGGCACCGCGAGACGCCCAGTCCTCACCGACGGTGTCGGCCACCACGATCGGCGTGTCACGGCCCACATTGGTTGCCGGCTTGGCCGCGAGCACACCGTTGACCTTGACCAACCCGTCGGCGATCAGCGTCCTCGCCTGCTCGCGCGACCGGGCCAGACCGCGCCGGACGAGCTCGGCGTCAAGTCGTGCACGTGGCGCCACGGATCAGTGCCTCATCGAGGATCGACATCCTCGAGCGCTGTGGTGAGCACGTCGTGGGCGCGTTCGAGTAAGTCGGCCTGTTGCCCGAGCGCGGCCAGATCGAAGCGATCGCCGGTTGCTCGTCGGATCTCATCGACCTGCTCGAGGATCGCGCCGACGGCACCGGTCACCGACGCAGGGTCCCGCGTTTCGCTGGTCTCATCAGCTGCAATCGTGGAGCCGACAGCGCGCGGCATCATGTTCGGGGCCGGGCGGGGCGTAGCGGCCCGGTGTCCGTCGGCGCTCTCCAGGTGGGGTTCGGTCATCGCGGCTCCCAGGCTATCGCACGGCCTTGACTCCGACCGCTTCCAAGACACTCAACACGTCGGAGTCCGGGCTGGTCACGGACAACTCGGAGAGATCGAGCGCCCCTTCGTCGGCAGCCGACCACACCGCCCACGCGAGCGCAGGGAGCACACTGCGGGGCTCACCCCTCCCGGTCGACCTGACCGTGACGACGGTCCCGTTGATCGCAACGTCCCATCCGTCGTGGGCACCGATACGCACGGTGTCCGCCGCTGCGAAAAGGTCCGTCAGATTCCCGACGACATACGTCGGACGCTGTTCGGGGGGCGCGTTGAGCAGATCGGTCGCCGAGCTCACGCCGGTGAGCACCAGGACGCTGTCCAGGCCGACGGCATGCGCCCCTTCGATATCGGTGTCGAGGCGATCACCGACGACCAACGGCCGAGTCGCTCGGCTGCGGGCGATGGCGTCGGCCATCAGCGGCGCTGCGGGCTTACCGGCCACCAGGGGTTGTTTACCGGTGGCATTGGCCACTGCCGCGACCATCGAGCCATTGCCGACCAGCTTGCCACGTTCCGACGGCAGCGTGGCATCGGTGTTGCAGGCAATCCAGAGGGCGCCGGCGTCGATGGCCAGTGCCGCTTCGGAAAGCTCGGCCCAACCAGTCTGCGGAGAGTGCCCCTGGATCACCGCTGCGGGACGATCGGCCGCACTGCGGGTGACCGCGATACCGACTTCGCGGACCTCTTGGGCAAGGCCGTCGGTACCGATCACCAGTGCACGTGAACCGGGCGCAAGATGTTCGGCCAGCAGTCGGGCCGCCGACTGCGCGCTGGTCACCACCTGGCCCGAGGTGGCCTCGAACCCCAGGTCGGTGAGGTGGTCGACCACCTCGGCAGGGCGGCGACTCGCGTTGTTGGTCACGAAAAACCGTGCGGTGTCGATCTCGCCGAGGGTCTCCCGCGCGCCGGGTAGTGCACGATGCCCCGCGTAGACGGTGCCGTCGAGGTCGAGCAGAAGTGCGTCGTAGCGCGCCACCAGCGAGTCGGCCGCGGGCTGCGATCCGCTCGGCTCCGACACCCCCTCCGTGGCAGGCTGATCCACCGGACCGGCCGCGGCGGCGACCCGCATGTCGGCGGCGACGTCGGGCTCCGCTGCCGCCGACTCGTTCGTCACAACGGTCTCTCCGAGCTCTCCGGCGTGTGACTCGGGAGTCATCAAATCGCCTTGCCGACTGACGACCGCTTCACGCTCGACCTCGCCACCGCCGACCCGGTCGCTGTCGCTCGGTTCCTTCACGGTCTGGACATCCGGTTGGTCGCCGGGGTCGCCTTCGGCGAGCGCCACCAGCCGCAATTCGGCGTCAGTCACGTCCTCGACGTCTGCCGCAGCTGCGTTCATGAACCAGGTAACTGCGTCATCGGCGCGATCCGCGGCGAGCAGCGCAGATGCGTAGGCGTAGTACAGGCGGGCGACCGGCGTGCCGGCCCGACCGGGCGAAAGATCCTCGTTCTGCAGGGTGACGACGGCCTTGTCGGCCTCTCCGAGGTCGATGCGCGCGCCGCTCTCCACGATCCGCATCTCGGTGCGATCCTCACCGGTCAATGCCTGCCCGTCGTCGCTCCGAGCGATCTCGATCGCCCGTGACGGTCGACCCAGGCCACGTTCGGCGTCAGCGATCAGGGGCAACAAACCCGGGTTACCGGTGATTCGGCGAGCTGCACGGAGTTCGGAAACCGCTTCCTGCCATTCACCGGCACTGTAGGCGGCGATGCCCAGGGTCTCACGAACCAACCCGACCCGGCCGGCACGACGGCGCGCGGCCCGGGCATGTAGGAGGGCGGCTGCCGGATCGTCGGCGAGCAGACGGGTCACCATCACCAGGTGCCGTGCCACGTTCTCCGCGTTCGTCTTGTCCAAAGTGAGCAGATCTCGACGAACTTCCGAGTCCAGATCCGACGCGGCGACGTCCTCGGGCAGCGCCGGTTCATCTGGCCGGCCAGCCGAACCGGTCCCCCGGGTCCCACGATCCGAACGTGCCGAACCCCGGTTACCGCCGTCCCGTCGTGACGCACCCTGTCGGCCGTATCGATCCTGAGCGGCCTCTCGGCGGGGCGCACCATCGCGACGAGCACCCCCGTCGCGGCGGTCACCCCCGTCACGACGCTGTCCGGCATCACGACGTGGGGTACGGTCACGGTCACTCATAGCCAGCCAATCTATGCCTCGGAGTCTTTCGGGTGGTCGGTTCTCACGGGACCATCCATGTTCGCCGATCCCGCAACGAAAAGAGTACGGATTCGGCGTTCAAACGCCAACGGCCCTGTATTCGAAGTGGTATCGAATACAGGGCCGTAGCTCAAATTGTGC
>NZ_JAPKFM010000070.1:0-1499 GCF_026262595.1 Gordonia aquimaris
GGTGAATTCAACTGGTCGTCGCAACACCTTGATCTTGGAGGTGTTGGCTTTGGCTACAGCAGACTGGAGCAAGAAGACCAGCGATGCGCCCACGGGGGTTCGTCGGCAGTGGCGAGCTGATCGTGCGTTGCGGCCGGCGATGCGTTCGCCGGGCCGGCCCGAGCCGTCGCGGGCGGTGCGACGTCAGTTTTGGGGGTTGATCGCGACGGGGATGAGCACGGCGGAGGCGTCGGTGGCGGTCGGCGTGTCGGTGCCGGTGGGGTCGCGGTGGTTCCGCCACGCTGGCGGAATGACGCCACTGAGTCTGGACGAGCCGGCGGGTCGTTACCTGTCGTTCGCTGAACGGGAAGAGATCGCGCTGCTCCGCGCCCAACAGTGTGGTGTGAGAGAGATTGCTCGGCAGATCGGACGCAGTCCGGCAACGATTTCGCGTGAGTTGCGCCGCAACTCCGCTACCAGGAGTGGGAAACTCGAGTATCGAGCCTCGGTGGCGCAGTGGAAAGCTGAGCAGGCCGCCAAGCGCCCGAAAACAGCGAAACTCGTGGCCAACGTCGAGTTGCGGGAGTACGTGCAGGAGCGGTTGGCGGGCACTGTCCGTAGCCCCTACGGCACGATCGTCGCCGGCCCCACGCCGCCGCCGTGGAAGGGGCTCAACAAGCCGCACCGGGCCGACCGGCGGTGGTCTCTGGCATGGAGTCCGGAGCAGATCTCCCAGCGCCTGCGGGTCGATTTCCCCGATGATGAATCCATGCGCATCAGTCATGAGGCAATCTATCAATCCCTGTTCATCGAGGGCCGTGGCGCGCTCAAACGCGAGTTGGTGGCGTGCCTGCGGACCGGGCGGGCATTGCGGGAGCCCCGTGCTCGCTCACGCAACAAGCCGCAGGGTCACGTCACCTCCGATGTCGTCCTCAGCCAGCGCCCGCCTGAGGCCCACGACCGTGCTGTCCCCGGCCACTGGGAGGGTGATCTCATCATCGGTGTGGGTCGGTCGGCTATCGGCACTATTGTCGAACGGCGCAGTCGCGCAACGATTCTAGTCCATCTCCCACGCTTGCAAGGGTGGGGTGAGCAACCGCCGGTGAAGAACGGGCCGGCACTCGGTGGCTACGGCGCCATCGCGATGAACGCGGCACTGACGGCGTCGATAGCGGCGCTGCCGCAGCAGTTGCGCAAGACGTTAACGTGGGATCGCGGTAAGGAACTGTCCGCTCATGCCCAGTTCGCGATGGATACCGGAACGCAGGTGTTCTTCGCCGATCCGCATTCGCCGTGGCAGCGACCGTCCAACGAGAACACTAATGGGCTGCTGCGCCAATATTTTCCGAAGGGAACTGACCTGTCACGGTGGTCTGCAAACGACCTCGAAGCCATCGCATACACCCTCAACAACCGTCCCCGAAAGGCCCTCGGCTGGAAGACCCCCGCCGAAGTCTTTGAAGGACAGTTACACTCACTACAACAACCCGGTGTTGCATGGACCGATTGAACCCGCCCAG
>NZ_JAPKFM010000071.1:0-1427 GCF_026262595.1 Gordonia aquimaris
CGTAGTGCCTCACGTCAAACTGCCCGCGAAATCCGACTCATGCCTCAGATAGGAATGCCCGCGAAAGCTGTCAGCCGGCTGGTACTCGAACACCCTTGCGAACATCGGGTAGTGCGGAGGGGAACTGCGCGAGGTGGAGCTGCTCGGTTTTGTCTTTGGCCAGCAGGAGAAGTTGGTCTTGAAGTGCGGCGATGTCGCGACCGATCTGGGCGGGGTTGAGCGAGTCGCGGTAGGCGCACAGCTCGGCGCGCTGGGCCGCGCTGAGCACGTCAGCAGCCAGGAGGCGGTCGAACGGGGTAGCCGGGGCGTCATAGACCCGGCGGCGGCGGCCGTTGGCGGTGGAGGCGAATCCGACGGGTTTGATGGTCGGGGTCAGGTAGTTGAGCCGGTCGTTGACCAGCCGCCACAGCCGGTTGAGCGCGGCCCGTTCAGTGTCGGTGTCATAGCGCCAGTAGAACGCGTACTTGCGCACGAGGTGGTTGTTCTTGGATTCAATGGTGGCCTGATCGTTCTTCTTGTACGGCCGTGACCGGGTGAAGTAGATGCCTTGGCCGCCGGCCCACTCGATCACCGGATGGTTGAGGAACTCGCTACCGTTGTCGAAGTCCAAACCTGTTACCCCAAAAGGGATTTCCTCAACAGCAGTCTTGAGTCCGGTGAGGATATGGGTGTGCGCGTTGTTGCGGATGCTGCGGGTGAACACCCACCCGGTGTGCACATCGGTCAGGTTCAACGTCCGCACGAACTCGCCTTTGAGGGTCGGGCCGCAATGGGCGACCGTGTCGCCCTCGAAGAACCCGGCCTCGGCCTCCACCTCATCACCAGCCTTGCGGACGGTGATCGAATTGCGCAGCAACACAGACGGTTTGGTCGTGGACACACCCGATATCTGGTCTTTGGCCTTGGCGGTTCGCAGGTAGCGGTCGATGGTCGCCGCCGACATCGACAACAACTCCGCACGCACACTCGCGCTGTAACGGTCCACTCCGGCAACAAGTTCGCCGTGCCGCTCCAGCGCATCGAGCTGCACGCGCATCGATACCACGAGGTACTTGCCGCACTGCCCACCCGAGGCCGCCCACACCTTCTGCAACACCTTCAACGCGTCGTAGGAGTACTTCGGCGAGCGCGGGGTGCGCTCACGCACCGCCACCGCGTGCCCCGTGCCCGGCGACAGCCGCGCGGCAGCAGTCAACCGCCGCCGCGCGTTGTCGCGCGACCAACCGGTCACCTCCACCACCTGATCGAGGATCCGGCCCCGGTCCTTCTTCGACGCCTTCACATACTCCCGCGCGAACCTGCTGGTCACCTCGGCCCGAGACCGCATCGACAACCCACTTCCCATCCCCCGACGATCACCATTTCGCGGGCAAACCTATGTGAGGCACCGAGGGCGTTTCGCGGGCAGATTACGTGAGTCAAGCCGC
>NZ_JAPKFM010000072.1:0-1418 GCF_026262595.1 Gordonia aquimaris
GAGGAATGATCAAGACCTGTGGATCAGGGAGGGCGTGCCTTCCCGTAAATATGATCCTGGTAGTCACTTGATCAAGTCAGCGTTGCAGCGCTGGCGGAAAGGCACGCCTCGTGCTCACGGTAGTCAACTCCAACGAAGGTTCCAACCCGGCTGGCGAGGACCGCTCCATCCTCGATCAGATCGTCCGAGACGGTGCTCGGCAGATGCTCGCCGCGGCATTGCGCGCCGAGGTCGCCGCCTACATCGACCAGTTCACCGATCAGGTCGATGAGAACGGGCACCGTCTGGTGGTGCGTAACGGCTCCCACAACGAGCGGGAGGTGATGACCGCTGCGGGTGCGGTTGCGGTGAAGGCACCGCGGGTCAACGACAAGCGCGTCGACCCAGACACCGGTGAGCGGCAGAGGTTCTCGTCGAAGATTCTGCCGGCGTGGGCACGCAAAAGCCCGGAGATCTCCGCGGTCCTGCCGCTGCTGTACCTGCATGGACTGTCCACCGGCGATTTCGGGCCGGCACTCGAGCAGTTCCTCGGTTCCGGCGCTGGGTTGTCGGCGGCCACCATCAGCCGACTCACTGCCCAGTGGCAGAAAGAAGCCGCAGCCTTCGCCGACCGCGACATCACCGCCGACTATGTGTACGTGTGGGTCGACGGCATCCACCTCAAGGTGCGCCTGGAGCAGGAGAAGCTGTGTCTGTTGGTCATGATCGGCGTCCGCGCCGACGGCCGCAAGGAGTTGATCGCGCTCGCTGACGGCTACCGGGAATCGACCGAGTCGTGGGCCGATCTGCTGCGCAGCTGTAAACGCCGTGGCATGCCGTCCCCGACCCTGGCGGTCGGGGACGGCGCGCTCGGGTTCTGGGCCGGGGTCCGCGAGGTGTTCCCCGAGAGCCGGGAACAACGCTGCTGGTTTCATAAGCAAGCCAATGTGCTTGCGGCACTGCCGAAATCGGCACACCCCAACGCTATCAAAGCGATGCAGGAAATCTACAACGCCGAAGACGAACAGCATGCCCGTCAAGCCATCGCTGCATTCGAGAAGACCTACGGTGCCAAGTATCCGAAAGCCGTGGCCAAGATCGTCGACGACACCGACGTGCTCCTGGAGTTCTATCGGTATCCCGCTGAGCATTGGATTCATCTGCGGACCACCAATCCGATCGAGTCGACGTTCGCGACCGTGCGGCTACGGACCAAAGTCACCAAAGGCCCCGGATCCCGCGCGGCCGGCATCGCGATGGCCTACAAACTGATCGAGGCCGCGCAGTCGAAATGGCGGGCGGTCAACGCACCACATCTGGTGAAACTGGTCCGTGATGGCGCCACCTTCGAGAAAGGCAAACTCGTCGAACCCGACGCCACCTCAGGCACCCAGGAGGCCGCCTGAAAACCGCTCATCCACAGGTCTTGACAATATCTC
>NZ_JAPKFM010000073.1:0-1333 GCF_026262595.1 Gordonia aquimaris
TGAACCGTCCTGGATCGGATGGAGACCTGGTTCAGGCCACCTCCGCCTCGGAGGCGACGGTGTCACGGTAGCGCGTCTCGTATTCGATGGGTGAGCAGTAGCCCAGAGACGAGTGCAGTCGCTCGGTGTTGAACCAGTGGATGTAGGCGGCGGTCTCTCGTTCGACGTGGCCCCGATCGGTCCAGGTGCGGCCGGTGTCGATCAACTCGGTCTTGTAGAGGCCGATCGCCGATTCCATGAGCGCATTGTCGAGAGCATCGCCCACCGATCCGATGGAACCGGTGATGTTGGCCTCGGTCAAGGCGGCGGTGAACGCCAACGACGTGTACTGACTTCCCGCATCGCTGTGATGCACCAAACCCGTTGGTGTGAAAGCGAATCCGGATCTCCGTCGAGTGAACAGTGCTTGTTCGACCACACTGGTCACCAACGGTGTG
The DNA here is from genome assembly GCF_026262595.1 of Gordonia aquimaris. Taxonomy (NCBI): domain Bacteria; kingdom Bacillati; phylum Actinomycetota; class Actinomycetes; order Mycobacteriales; family Gordoniaceae; genus Gordonia; species Gordonia aquimaris. Next base: position 438 of record NZ_JAPKFM010000073.1, read on the forward strand.
TGCTTGCTGGTCATGACCCGCCATCCGAGGATGCGCCGTGAGAACACATCGACGAGGAACGCCACGTAGACGAACCCGGCCAATGTCCACACGTAGGTGAAGTCGGCGACCCACCACTGATCGGGATGTGTGGGTGTATTCCACTGCCGCTCAACATGATCAGGGAAACGAGGCGCCTGGTCGTCGCGACGGGTCGTAGTGATGCGATGCGAGCCACGAACCGCTCCGGAGATTCCGCAGATCCCCATCAGCCGGCCGACCTGGTCGCGTCCCATCATGTGACCGGCACGCCACATCGCGTGATACATCTTGCGCACCCCATACACACAGCGGTTCTTCTCAAACTGCTGGTAGACGGCGTGCGCGGCATACGCCTCGGACAGCGTCGCTGCCGAGATCGTGCCCCGTTGTTTGTGGGCGTAGTAGGTGGACGGGGCGATCTGCATTCCGTACTCGGTGAGTACCCGGCAGATCGGATCGACCCCGAACTGGTCGCGGTGAGCGTCGATATACTCGACGATCAACGAAGTCGGCGGTCGATCTCCGCCGCGGCGAAAAACGCCGACGCTGTCTTCAAAATCTCATTGGCTCTACGTAATTCGGCGTTCTCCCGCCGAAGTTCACGCAATTCCGCGTCATGGGCGGCCACCGTCGTCCCCGATCCGGAGACGATCGGAGTGTCCTTCTCGATCCAGTTGCGTAGCGTCGCCGGATTGATGTCGAGCAACTCCCCGACATGACGACGCGCTCCTGACTTGGACTCGCCGGGCTCGGCAAGCCGATCCCGATACATCCTCACCGCCCGCTCACGGGTCTCCTGGTCGAACTTCCGTGGTGCTCCCATATCCGTATTCTCCTGGTGAGATCACGGTCTCCACCAGACCCAGGACGGTTCA
>NZ_JAPKFM010000074.1:0-1326 GCF_026262595.1 Gordonia aquimaris
GCTACTCATAGCTCCTATGTCAAGCGGCCGTTTGAAGGTCGGGTTGGGTGCGGGCGTTGTGGTCGGTGGTCAGGGCGGTGAACACGATGCGGGTGAGTCGGCGTTTGAGGCAGCGGAGGGCTTCTTTCGTGGTTTTTCCTTCCTGTTGTTTCCTGTCGTAGTAGGCGCGGCCGAGGCTGTTTTTACGGCCGATCTGGGTGATCGCGATGCGGTGGATCGCGGCGTTGAGTTGCCGGTTGCCTGAGCGGGTCAGGCGCACGCGGCCGGCGGTGTTGCCTGACCACACCGGTATCGGTGCCACCCCGGCGTGGCGGGCGAATTTGGCGTCGGTGGCGAAGCGGGTGATGTTGGCGGTCTCCCCGACGATCTTGGCCGCGGTCAACGCGCCGCAGCCGAGGAGGTCGAGCAGGGTCGGGGCGACCGGGGCCACCGCGGCCGCGAGGCGGCGTTCGTAGCTGTTGATGCGTCCGGTCACCTCGACGATGTCGGCGAGTAGTTCACGGGCGAGTTCGGCGAGCACACCCTCGGCGTCCGCAAGCCACGCGCCGACCCGGTTCTGCTGCTTTTTGCGGTCCATCGAGCGGGCGGCGATGTGGTATCCGGGATCGATCTCGTGGACATGCCACAGCAGCCGGTTGATTATGGCGGTGCGTTGGGCGACAAGGGTTTCGCGGTGATCGGTCAACAGTTTCAACTCGCGCGAGACCGCGTCGTGCTCGGCGACGGGCAGGTCGGGTTCCCGCAGCGCGGCGCGGGCGACTGCCAACGCATCGATCGGGTCGGACTTGCCCCGGCTGCGTCCGATCCGGCGGTACTCGGCCATCAGATGCGGGGGCACCCGCACCACCGTGGCACCTGCGCCGAGTAGGTCGCGTTCCAGGCGTGTCGACAGATTCCGGCAGTCCTCGATCGCCCACTGCAGCTCGTCGTCGAAGCGCTCACGTGCCCACTGCATCACCTGGCGGTGTCCGGTGGTGGTGGCTTTGACGGTCTTCTGCGCGAGCTGGCGTCCGGCCTCATCGACGGCGACGAAGGTGTGGGTTCGCTTGTGTACATCGGCTCCCACCATGATCATGGGAAGGGCCTCCAATCATTCAATCAACGGGTGACAGTGAGGTTGGACCGGCCGGCCGACACATCTCAGTGTGGGAGTTCGAGGCTGCCACGCTCCTATCAAGTCAGGCCGGTCGGTTTCCAAATCACCGGCTGTCGGCACAACGAGTACAGGCCAGACCCCAGCGGGGCGAGCACCCAGCGGGAGAGCCAGACAACCGGTGATCGAAACCCAACCACCACCGAAGTGGCACTTCAAGCATCACACTGAGA
>NZ_JAPKFM010000075.1:0-1302 GCF_026262595.1 Gordonia aquimaris
TGTGGTTCCCCCGGAATCGTGGAGGACTCCTCTATGCGGCTTCGGGCTCGGTGACTGCGGTGTTCTCGTAGTCGACCGGACTCATCATCCCGATCGCGCTGTGGCGACGCTGGTGATTGTAGAAGCCGTAGCACCACTCCAACACGACCGCCTGCGCCTCCATGATAGTATGGAACTCGTTGCGTGACAACACTTCCCACTCCAAAGAAGAGAAGAATGCCTCCGCTGCGGCGTTGTCGAAACACGATCCGACCCGGCCCATCGACTGCCGGATACCCATCTTCTGGCACAGCCTGGTGAACCGTCTCGCGGTGTACGTCGACCCACGATCGGTGTGGAAAATCAGCTTCTGCGCATCGTCATCACGCCATATCGCCTGCATGCCGCCCCGCGTGGCGACCGCCATCTCGATCGCCGCACACGCCAACGCTGCATCCGGGTGACGACTGGTGGCCGCCCCCAGCAGGCGGCGACTGTAGAGGTCGATGACCGTGGCCAGATACAGCTTGCCCGCCGCGGTCGGGATCTCGGTGATGTCGCCGACCCACCGCTGATCGGGGCACTGTGCGGTGAAATCGCGACCCAACAAATCGGGGAACTTCGGGGCGGTCTTGTCCTGACGGGTCAGCCCGTTGCGCCGGCGGATCCGCCGCGCGACCAGGCCCTGACGACACATCGAATCAGCGACAGTCTTCTCGGTCACCGTCCACCCGTCAGCACGCAGATCCGCATGCAGGCGCGGTGACCCGTGCAGGCCGCGGGCCTTGTCGAACGCCACCGCCACGGCCCGGTCGATGGTGTCCCGGCGATAGTCGCGGGTGGTGTGCAAACCCGTTGCCGCACCCGGCGATTGGGTCCGCTTATGCCATTTGTAGAACCACGCCTCGCTGACCCCGAGCAGCCGGCAGGACACCGCGTGTGGCACCCGATAGTTGGTCCTCTGGTCGGCGATAAAGCGTGCCACGCTCACTTCGTCGCCTCCTTCACCCACAGGACCACTGATCGCTTGAGGACATCACGCTCCATGCGCAGCTCGGCGACCTCGTCACGCAACCGTTTGAGCTCAGCAGCGTCATCAACGGTCAGCTCGCCGCGGCCCTCCCGCTCGGCGCGCGCCCGGTTGACCCAGTTACCCAAGGTGCCCTCGTTGACCCCCAGGTCTCGAGCGACCTGGGCGATCGGCTTACCTGTCTCCTCGACGATCCGGACCGCCCCATCACGAAACTCCCGGTCGTACTTCTTCCGCTTCTCTGGCATCGTGCTCCTCATTATCGATGCCTCTACGGTTCGGGGGGAACCTCA
>NZ_JAPKFM010000076.1:0-1136 GCF_026262595.1 Gordonia aquimaris
CGTGACGTGTGCGGTCTCAGGAGATGCGTGACGTCGTGTTCTCGGGAGATGCTTACCGGCGGTGGGGCCGGTGGGCGTTGAAGTTGCGAATGGTCTTGGTGGTGGTTCGTGCGTGCAGTGACAGTTCTCTGGCGCCGTCGAGCACTCGTAGGTGGTGATCGTCGACGATGATGGTGACGATGGTGCCGGCGTAGGTCGGACTGACTCGGAGGCGTTGGCCGGCCACCATGATCTGACCGCTCTTGGGAACCCGGCGCTGCACGCTCTGCGGCCCTGACGGTGGCGCAGGCGGCAGCGGGGTGCTGGCTTCCCGAACTCCGGTCAAGCGGCGAATATTCTCTAGGTCAAGAGGATTGGGTAGCGTCTTGATCAGGTGGGTGCCGTTGGTCGCGTGGATCAACTCGCCGTCGATCCGCAGGGTGACCCGGCTGCCGGCCGTCACGACGCCGAGGGCGAGTTCATGTCCACGAACAATGACGATGCCGTCGCGGTTCGCGGTCCGGTCGATCTCGATAGCTCGCGGCCGATGGGTGGCGGTGGAGGTGTCGAACGCGGCTTGCGCCGGTCTGGGCCGGCCCGGGCGGGTGCCGCGGGCGCGGAGTCGTTGCAGGTCTGCGGTGGTCAGCTTCGACCGGACCGTCTTGATCACGATGTCGTCGCAGATGATGTACACGCTCGACAGGTCAGCCCACATCACGACACTGCGCTGCGCATAGTTTCTTTCCGACCCACACCTGTTGCACACCGGCAATAGTCACTACACCGGACGGCGGCACGACAGTGTCGAACTCAATGGCGGAACTCGACTGATCGGCCACGGTTGGAGCTGGCCGAACGACTTCGGCTTCCGGTCGGATCTCGGCACCAACAGGCTTGCTGGGCATGGTGTCGGGATCGGTGCTGCGACTGCGGAACACGCTGGCAGGGGTGGCCATGTTCAGCGACTGATGCGGTCTGCAGGTGTTGTAGGCGTGGACCCATTCGTCGATAGCCGTTTGCGCGGTCTCGATGGTGTCGAAGGCGCCAGTCTCGTCGAGATGAATCACCCTAGGTTTGATGCCGTTTCCTTCTGAGTTAGGAAGGATGAGCGTTATGCCGAAGAAGATCGATCCAGAGGTCCGTGAGCGGGCGTTGCG
>NZ_JAPKFM010000077.1:0-960 GCF_026262595.1 Gordonia aquimaris
GATAGCCGTTTGCGCGGTCTCGATGGTGTCGAAGGCGCCAGTCTCGTCGAGAAGCTCCCGGCGCAATGTGCGATGGAATCGTTCGATTTTGCCGGTCGTGGTCGGTGACCGGCGTTTGGTCAACCGCGCGGTGATGCCGTACTCGCGACACGTCCGCTCGAAGAGCACCTCAACCGGCAACGGCCGCGTGTGTCTGCCGGTGAACTGGTTGCCGTTGTCGGTGAGCACCTCGAACGGCACGCCCCATCGATTCATCGCCCCGACGAACGCTTCACACACGGCACTGCCACTGGGCTGCTCGAGAACCGCGGCGACGGTGACGAAGCGGGAATGGTCGTCGATGCCGGTCAACAGTTTGCATTCCCGGCCGCCAGCCAGGAACACACCTCCAACCAGGTCGAGTTGCCACAGATGCATCGGAGCTTCCCGCTCCCATCGCTTGTAGACCCGTTTATGTAGCTGCTCTTGAGGATTGACCAATCCGTTGCGTACCAGCACGCGGTGCACCGTGGCCCGCGCGGGCGCGGGCGCATAAGGGTCGAGGCGTCCGAGTTCGTAGACGATGCGCCGGGCACCCCACCGCCGGTGGGTGCGTCGCATTTCGCAGATCGTCGCCTCCACTTGTGGAGAGATCTGGTTCGGGCTAGTACGCGGTCGGCGAGATCGATCCGATAAACCGCCCAGACCTGATGCGGCATAGCGCTTGCGCCACGCCGTGACCGTTTGGCGAGAGACACCGTAACGGTTAGCGACCTCGATGACCGGAGCACCGTCGGCGACTTCGGTGACCGCACGGAACCTGACCTCCACACGCACCCGTGCAGCGATCTCAGCATCGGATTCAGTCTCAGCAGAGAAGGACACCCCCCACACTCTGACTGCGACCACCGACAAGCGTGAGACGTCAACGATGTCCCGACGACACGACGTCAAGCATGTCCCGAGCCCTTACACGTCACA
>NZ_JAPKFM010000078.1:0-960 GCF_026262595.1 Gordonia aquimaris
ACGGGAAGCGCCCCAAGATTCGGCGGGTGTTGTCGGACCCGTCTGCCAGTGTGGTGGTTGTGAAGCATCGTGATCGTCTGGCGCGGTTCGGGGTGGAGTACCTCGAAGCGGCGTTGTCGGCGCAGGGGCGTCGGATCGTGGTGACTGATGAGGGTGAGACCGACGATGATCTGGTCCGCGACGTGATCGAGGTGTTGACGTCGATGTGCGCGCGTTTGTATGGACGTCGTGGTGCACGCAATCGGGCGATGCGCGCTGTCACCGCTACCACACATGCCGAGACGACCGGGCTGGGCTGATGGCCCGGTTCGAGGTGCCCGCGGGTTGGACGGTCCAGGGGTACCGGTTCGCGCTCGATCCCACGCCTGGGCAGGTGCGGGCGTTCCGGTCTCATGCCGGGGGTGCACGATTTGCCCACAATGTGATGCTGGCGGTGGTGAAGGCGGTGATCGATCAACGGGCCGCGGAACGCTCGTACGGGATCGTCGAGGCCGAGTTGACGCCGCTACTGAATTGGTCGTTGGCTGGTTTGCGTAAGCAGTGGAATGCGCGCAAGGACGAGGTCGCCCCGTGGTGGGGTGACAACTCGAAAGAGGCCTACAGTTCCGGACTCGACGCCTTGGCTCGGGGCTTGGACGCGTGGGGCAAGTCGCGTGCAGGTAAACGTGCGGGGAAACCGGTCGGGTTCCCGCGGTTCAAGTCCGCGCGGGCACCTAGGTCGGTGCGGTTCACGACCGGCACCATCCGGGTCGAGACCGACCGCCACCACATCACTCTGCCCAGGATCGGGCGGATCAAGACGCACGAGTCGACCCGAAAGTTGGCTCGCCGCATCGATAACGGAACCGCCCGGGTTCTCTCGGCGACTCTGTCCGAAGACGCGTCAGGCCGCTGGCATGTGGCATTTCAGGTCGTCGTGCAGCGAGCAGTCGCGGTACCCGGCCATGTCGGTGCCCAGGC
>NZ_JAPKFM010000079.1:0-924 GCF_026262595.1 Gordonia aquimaris
CTGCGATCCTGCATCCGAATGGTGTATCAGCTCACCATCTTTGACAGGATGACCATCGCGGTCACGTTGCCATAGCGCCATCCGTAGAGGGATGGTCACCAAGGTGGCGTCCTTGCTCGTGGAGGCATGCCAGGCCACGATCTTGCGGGAGAACACATCGATGATGAACACGACGTACACCCATCCGGACCACGTTCGGACGTAAGTGAAGTCGGTGACCCACACACGGTTCGGTTCGGCAGCACAGAACGTGCGGTTCAACAGGTCTCCGGCCCGGATTCCATCCGTGGACGGGATCGTTGTTCGGATACCTTTGGAACGACGAATACCATTGAGGTGCAACATCTTCATCGCGCGGTCCACCGCACCGTAGGACACCCCTGGCATGCTGGTGCGGTCCAGAAGTGCACGCATCTTCACGCGTCCGTAGAGCCCTTCCGGGGTGAGCCGCCGCCGTCCCTGGTGATCGACCCGCCACGCGACCTCACGTACCGCATCGACAGTCTGGGCGTCGCTGATGGTGCGTGCGGCGGGCCGACGCGAACGCCAGGCCCGATAGGTGCGTGCGGCGATCTGGCAACCCTGCTCCCGCAGGACTCGGCAGATCGACTCGACCGCTACACCTTCAGCTCGCATCGTGTCGATGAACGCGATGATCATCGATTGCGGGGGTCGAGTTCCCCCGCGAAGAAAGTCGTCGCCGCTTTCAACACCGCCACGTCCTCACGCAGTTGCCGGTTCTCGGCCTTGAGCTTCTTGATCTCGGCCGATTCCTCCGAGGTCACGCCCGGGCGTTGCCCGGTATCGACTTGATTCTGCACCGCCCACCGGCGGACCGATTCCTTCCCAACGCCGACCTGCTTGGCCACAGCCTCGGCCGCCGCTGTCAGCGACGCATACTCACCACCATGGGTCTGCAACAAC